>JANPFV010000039.1:0-11678 GCA_031423615.1 Candidatus Omnitrophota bacterium | reverse complement strand
CCGGTAGACCAAGCGTCCAATGTTTTTCGTTCTTCGGCAGATAAGGTTATAGGTTCGGCTAAGTTCATGCATAAGTATTATGACATCGTCGAGCGATAGGTAAAGTTAAAAGTAAACTAATTTATGACTCACTACACTAGCAGGAGTTTCGACTTGCCCGAGAATCGGCAAAGTCTGGGCATTGATAGGCATGATATTAATGATGACGGATACAGCCCCTTTATATCAATATTCTCCAAATTCTGTTGCGGCAAAGGCAGCGGCACCCCATGCCCGTCGCGCTTGATTTGCAAATTGAGTTTGGAGGGGTCAAAGTCAATACCGCCGACCGGGATTAAGTCAACACCCGATGAACCAACAGACGTACTCTCAACGATACCGCTAGACGTGGAAGATTGTGATTGAGTAACCGATAAATTATTCAAGGTAAAACCTTTTTCACGGTCATAAACAATATCCCACCCAATGAGGTTCAGACCTTCCTTAACACCAAAATATTGTCCTTCTGACATTGAAATTCTATCAATCTTTATTCCGTCTATGTAAGTCGTTGTAAGAAAATGCTGATAGGCTAACCCTAAAAATCGATCTATTTTCTTTATCTGTTCAACTAAATCCTGGGCATGCCGATCCTTGATTGATCCGACCTCGCTTAAATAGAACCCATCGCTAATTTTACGGCCCAAAAGATGGCCGCTGTCTCTTAAATATTTTGCCGTGATCACCTTTAAACTTTTTATGGCGTCATTGGATGGTGGTTCGGCAAAATATAAATTGACGGCATCATGTCTATAAATAGGATTGGTGGAGGCCTGCAATTCGCCAAATTTATAATAACCCTTCATGACTCCGCTGATAATCAATTGATCTAACTCATCAACCAACTGCGGGGTGACATTGACGTATAAACTCGCCCGATCGACTGCTTCTTCATCAAATTGTCCCCGATAAATCCAATCTGATTCCAATCGAACTTCTATCCCATTACGAGGAGTTCTTGCGCGTTGCTCCGCTTGCAATATAAGGAACACGTCATCAAATTTTGTGTCATACTTGGTTTTTCCCCGTGAATAAAAAGAAAAAGTTTTAGCATAAGCCGCATCCATTTTTGTTTTTGTCTCACTGACGGGAACCTGTTGGTCTGAATCAGCCAAAATTTTTTGTAATTTTGATTTTACCTCGCTCATGCTTCCAGGGGACACTGCATCCGGATAAACCATTTCATAAAACAATTCCCACAGGTCAAGATTTAATGGAACTCCTTCTTTTTCTGCGGATTCAGAAATTTCTTCCCACATCATTTGTCCGAAATCTTGAATATCTCCTTGGACTGAATTCTTATGTCTACGATTTATTGGCAACCACTTTGCAAAATCATCCTCTTCTCCCATTAAAAGACTATGTGAAAAATCAATAACCATTAAAGGGTTCCCGGCAGCGGCATCTCCGTTGATCAAGATATTTGCCGTCTTAATATCATTGTGAATAACACCAGCTACATGAATTTGATCAAGTGTCCCGGCAAGACTAATAAAAGCGATGAGTCTTTCGCGAAGTGTATAGGATTCCCATATTTCGGAGTCTTTTAAAGACTTCGCATTGGGAATGCCTTGTAGTTTCATATAAGGCGATGTGCTGACTGTCCTCTGCAAGTATTGCTTAAAGTTGCCCCAAATCTTCCCAAATTGACTCGAATTCATAAACCTTAACGGACTTTTATTTGTAGTCCTACGAAACAACCCTTCCAATAAATCTTTAGGAATTAACAGTTTTCTTAAACTTGGGAGCGGTTGAGAAAATTTCTCGAAAAATTGATATCCCTTAATTGTTAATCTTGAAGACCAGGAAATATTGCCGTATTCCAAAAGCTCCGGGACTCCCTCAACACTAGCCTCATTTAAATGCTGCACAACAGTTGCTTCATTTGTATAAAGGCGGTATCGTCCGATATCCCCGTTCTGATGATCTTCTGTTTCGACTTTATAAATAATTCCCTGATCGAGCAATTCTGGATTCGAAAATATTGAGCCCGCCATCCCGGCTTCATTGATAACATTAAAATCAATAACACGGAGTCGTGAAGGCGCTTGCAGTCGCGGCGACAGACTCGCGATTCTTTCTTGCAGCCTGGACGACGCCATTTCCAGTTGGGTTTGTTTTTCAGATATACTTTCCGTCGCACTAGAGGAGACGAGTGCGACTTGATCTACTGGCAACTGATTGATGGCACGCACGGCTTGTACATGCCCCAGGTCATCAAGAATGGTTAATGAACTCGTGGCCATATTCATCACTTCCCCGCCAGAGAAATATTTTCGCGGAATGGGATCGTCGGTGCCGTTGGATTCTTCTTTAATAACGTTGTAAGCGCCTTTTTTAAAGGCTTGTAAATATTGGTCGTAAACTTTTTGTTTGATGTCTTTGACGTCGCTCTCTATGCCTTTGACTTTGCTTTTATCGGCGTAAATACGGCCAAGTAAAGAATCCTTGAGGGCTTTTTTGTACCAGGTAGCGAGAATGACGGATTGATAAACTTGCCGAGTTTGGGCAAAGTTTTTGCCGGTGTTGACTTCTTCGACGAGCTTAGGAAGGATCATTTCGCGAAAGACAGCAGTGGATAATTTGCTTACGTCGCGGGAAAAATCGGATGAAGAAGGGTCGATTCCTATCTCACGAGGGACAGTCCCCTGTAAAGCGGGGACAGACCCTTTAGATGACCCTTGTAAAGCGGGGACAGACCCTTTAGATGACCCTTGTAAAGCGGGGACAGACCCTTTGGATGACACTTGTAAAGCGGGGACAGTCCCTTTGGATGACCCTTGAGATGACAGATTATAATCCTCATCCAACATCACCGTAAGCTTGCTCTCGGTAATGTAAGCAAAGCCGTCTTTTTCAACGACCGTTGCACCGTCGGGAACGATCCAGACTTTGTTGAATGTACTTAATGGAATGTCCGTTGTGCCGAATTGTTTTTGCGCTCGCGCTTTAACTTCATTCCAAAATTTCTGTCCCAGTTCTTTATCGGGATTAGTCAACGAAGAAGCCAGTTGCTTTAAGATATAATCCTGCTCCAGCATTTGCCGGCCCATTTCGGTTTGGCCCAAGGCGTCGGGAATGATGCGGTCTTTTTCATAAGGCGAGAGATTGACCCACGCGTCTTTGTCGGGAATGGTCATCGACGCGAGGAAATATTTGATGAGTTTGGTGCTTTCGACTTTGAGTAAATCGTTATTGATCTTATCCTGCCCGCGATCGACGATGAAATCAAACAAAAGCGGATTTTCCGGATGAACGGTCATGCCACGCAAAACCGGCGGCTGAAAAACCGGTGTCAACCAAATCGACTGACCCACCGCCGGAAGATTGGGCAAACCTTGCACGACTGAGGGCGTAATGCCGGAAGGAGTGCCGAGGCCTCCGGCCGCGGCCCCCGTCGGTGATGCCACTATCGACAAACCAAAGGTCATCAGCACAAAAAGGCTGACAACTTTATAAAAAACAGGTGCACGTTGACGACAAAAGGAGGCCAAGACAAATCCCTTTCGACAAAAATTTAAAAGAATTTCTTAAAGGAAAATATAGCTAAGAACGTAGTTGTTAAGGAAAGAAGAGAACATAAAAAGAATATCATATTTTGGTTAAGAAAACAAAAATTTATTTTTTGTGGACCGACGGGGAATGCAGGGCCATCTGGGCTACGGCCAAGACTAAACCCATGGAAATCCATAAGAGGTTTCCCAAGCGACTGGAATAGAAATTGGTATCCATGGCGCTGTGAACTAAAAAACCTATCACCCCGCTCACTAAACCCGTCAAGACCGACCGATAAAAACCTTTGGGAAGATTTTTTAAAACCCTCAAACTATAACGGATGAGAAAAAAAACCACACAAAAAAAAGATCCTAACCCGAGAACACCCGTTTCAGCCAACATTTGCAAATAACAATTATGAACGTAGAATCCCGTCCAGTTTTTATTGTAACGCCGCGCTACAGTTGAATAGGTATTGAGGCCGGTGCCAAAAATCGGCGCCGCTTTAAAGACATTGAAAGATTCCGACCAAAATACCCCGCGACCGGTCCCATTGAATCTTGAAAGACCTAAAACAACTTCCTCCTCGGCTCGACTGAGTCTGGTTTTTTGCATCTGCGGGTTGTCTACTGCCAAGCGTTTAGCAACATTACGTCGATCACGAGAAATGTCATCGGTCAAAAAGGACACGTTACGAATCGTCCCTAACTGTGTGGCAAAGACACTGAAAAATATCACAACCATCACAAAAGGTATGTACCATTTGTAGCGGTCCAAGAAGCCAAGAACCACGAGAGACACCGCAAAGCCAATCCAAGCCCCGCGGGAATACGTCCATCCCAACGTTGTGATCGTCAAAATCAAAGAACACAAAATAACAAAAAACCGGACCAGCCCTTCGGTAAAAAGATCAGACTGCGAAAAGCGCTCTTTGCGTGCCGACCAGGCCCAGATCATTAAAGCCGCCAAAAGCACGGCAGGAATAACGAGATAGGCGGCGAGATCATTGGCGTGGCTGAAGCTAGATGTAATGCGCCCGTCAAAAGTCAAAGGATGGCCGAAAATCAATTCTCGTTTTAAAAAATACTGTCCTATTCCATCAACAGCGATCACTACGGCGGACAGAAGGAAAAGCACTAAAACAATGTTCAGCCGGCGGCGGGTTGAGATACATTCCTTGACCGCAAAGAACAGAAATATCGATTGCAGAGTTTTTCCGAGGAAACCTTTCCAACTTATATAAGGGAATTGACTGGCAATCGCGGACAAAAACATGGCGAAAGCAAAAGCCAGGACAGCCAGAGAAAGCGGGTCAGCCGTAAATTTGACCGAACTTCCCAGGGCAATTTTTTTTAGCAGATAAAACAAAATGATAAAGCCTGAGAAAATTTCTAATACCGCCGTCGAGATAGGCAATAAAACGGCAATCGGCAAAAAACAAAAATACATCGCCCGGTCACAGCCTGAGGCCAATTGCAGGCGGGTCATTTTTCTTTCCTCTTATGTTGCGCAATATACCACGCAATCGTTTTCTTAATTCCTTGGGTCAATGGCATGCGGGCCTTAAAACCGAATTCCCGGTCAGCGCGTGTGGTATCCAAACAGCGGCGTGGTTGTCCATCAGGTTTATTCGTGTCCCAGACAATATCGCCCTTAAACCCGGTAAAGACCGTGATCATGGCCACGAGGTCCTTGATAGAAATTTCAAAACCGGCGCCCAAATTTACGGGATCGGGCTTATTGTATTTTTCCGCGGCCAACACAATGCCGCGCGCGGCGTCATCAACATAAAGAAATTCCCGGGTGGCTTGGCCCGTACCCCAGACGGTAATCGACTTTCCCCCGCTACGCTTGGCGTCCACACATTTTTTGATGAGCGCCGGCATAACGTGGGAGGAAGCTGGCGAAAAATTATCATGCGGCCCGTAAAGATTTACCGGCAATAAATAAATCGTATTAAATCCGTATTGCTCGCGATAGGCTTGGGCTTGCACGAGCAGCATTTTTTTGGCCAAGCCATACGGCGCATTTGTCTCCTCGGGATAACCATTCCACAAATCGTCCTCCTTAAAGGGGATCGGTAAAAGTTTAGGATAAGCGCAAATCGTTCCGATGGCCACAAATTTCTTGACACCCAGAAGACGCGCCTGCTCGATTAATTCGACACCCATGATCAGATTGTCATAAAAGAATTTTCCCGGGTTCTCGCGATTGGCGCCAATCCCCCCGACGGAAGCAGCCAGATGAATGATAATGTCCGGCTGGACTTTTTGGATCATCTTGCGGATGGCTGACTTTTCCCGCAGGTCGTAATCCTTACTGCGCGGTACAAAAATTCTTTTACAGCCCCGCCGCTTTAATTCTCTGACAACGGCATAACCAAGAAAGCCCGCCCCGCCCGTGACAATCACATTCTGCTGGGCCCAAAAACTTATTTTACCGCCGGCCATGATTATTTCTTTCCTTTAGTCCCGTGGAGTTGACGGTCAATGAGAGCCATATCCGCATCGACCATCATTTTGACTAACTGTTTAAAATGAACTTGCGGTTTCCATCCCAAATTCTTTTGGGCCTTCCGGCTGTCCCCCAGCAAGATATCGACTTCCGTGGGACGCAAATATCTTTTGTCGATCTTGACGTATTTTTTCCAGTCAAGGCCGGCGTATCCGAACGCTTCGCTCAAAAATTCTTTAACGGAATGCGTTTCTCCCGTCGCAATAACATAATCGTCGGCTTTCTCCTGCTGAAGCATCAACCACATGGCTTGAACATAATCTCCCGCAAAACCCCAGTCGCGCTTGGCATCAAGATTGCCCAAATAAAGATGATCTTGCACGCCATGTTTGATCCGGGCCAGGGCCATGGTGATTTTACGGGTCACGAAGGTTTCGCCCCGGCGAGGAGACTCATGGTTAAAAAGAATACCATTGCACGCAAACATATCATACGCCTCACGGTAATTGACCGTCATCCAATAAGAATAGACCTTGGCCGCGGCATAGGGACTGCGCGGATAAAACGGTGTCTTTTCCGTTTGCGGCGTCTCCATCACCTTACCAAACATTTCCGAACTAGACGCCTGATAAAATTTTGTTTTAATACCGGAATCCCGGATAGCCTCGAGCAAACGGATGGTGCCCATCCCGGTAATTTCCGCAGTATACTCAGGGATTTCAAAACTGACTTTGACATGACTCTGGGCCCCGAGATTATAAACTTCATCGGGCTTGATCGTTTTAATGATCCGGTTGAGAGAACTTGCGTCGTTAAGATCTCCGTAAACAAGATTTAAACGAACATTTTTTTCGTGGGGATCTTGATAAAGATGATCGATGCGGTCCGTATTAAAAGTGCTGGACCGGCGGATCAGCCCATGGACTTCATACCCCTTTTTTAATAAGAATTCTGCAAGATAGGAGCCGTCCTGTCCGGTAATCCCGGAGATAAGTGCCTTTTTAGGTGAAGACATATTTTTCTTTCTGTTAAAAAGTAAGGCTACAAATTAAGATATGACAAGTTATTGTCACTTTATAACATAAGTCGGTGTATTCCTCAACTGCTTATCGAGAGAAATCAGCAATCCGGCCATAAACCAAAAGATCACAGGAAGTTGTAAAGAATAAAAATTTATGTCGACCGAAGAATGGACAAGAAATCCCAGGAGCCCGGACAAAATTCCGATCGCGGTAAAGCGGACATGAGGCTCTCGCTCAAATTCCCGGGAAATTAATGACAGACCTTGGCTAAACAATAAAAATAAAATCCCGGCAAAGGCGCTCAAACCAAAAATGCCGGCTTCAACTGCAATTTGCAAATAACAATTGTGGGCGTAGCTGGGACTGTAACCGTTGGCGAGCGGACTTGTCGACGTTATCAGAGCATTTTTCATGACCGGCATAAAAGTATTGATCCCGTGCCCGAAGAAAGGCCGCTCTTTAATGAGAAAAAGACCTTCCCGCCAAAGGGAAAGACGAAACTGCACCGTCGCAGCGTCATTTTTTACAAGATTGTGCTGCTTTTTTAAGACAAAGGAGTAATCGACGGAGAAAATAGTCACGACGATGGCTACCGTTATTAAACTGCATCTTAACAGCGGACGCGCCCGCGGGAAAAAAGCTCCGATAACAAAAAACAAAATTCCCGCCGAGGTTCCCATCCAAGCCCCGCGGGAAAAAGTCAAAAACAACGACCACGTCAAAACCACGATAATTATTCCCAGAAAGATTTTTTTCTTATTTTTTGCTTCCGCGAGAAATAATCCCAGAACGGTGGGAATAGCGATCGTTAAAAAAGCCCCTAGAATGTTAGGATGTCCAAAAGCCGCTGTGACGCGGTAGCCTTCCGTCAAAGACTGATGAAAGAAAACATCTTTATGCGGTCCCAAAGATTGAAAAAGCGCATCCAGTCCGGTCACAAAAGCCGTTAGGCCAAAAAGACTGAGAACAATTTCGATATGCCGGCGTATTACAAAAATCTCAATTACTAAAAGATAAACCGCGAACCATTCGATAGTTTTCGTAAAAAAGCCGTGCACAGATTGAAAGGGCAAAGCACTGCCGGCAATGGAGACAGCGCAGGCTAAAAGAAAAAAGGCAATGCCGGGATTCAGCCGGTTTTCAGCGGGACAAAACCCGCGGCCGAGATCAATCAGGATATTGTCACAACGGCTGGGCTGGGAACGCAGACGGTAAAACAGCAGAGAATGCTTGACGATCCATAACAGCGAAGACGCGACTACGGTCGTCTCAACTACGGCTTTACTATAAGGAAGAAAACATACCAAGACATATAATAAAAACCGGATCGTATCATCTATTTTGGAAATGATGGAGGCGGTATTCATCACGGCTTTAGTAGGCGCCTTTGCCTTTAACAACAACGGGAACGGTTTGCAGAAGAATGTTGATATCTAGCCAAAACGACCAGTTGTTGATATACCAGATGTCCCACTTGACCAAGCGGCTGAAAGAAATATCGCTGCGTCCGCGGATCTGCCAGAGACCGGTGATGCCGGGTTTGACCTCGAGGCGTTTGAGCTGGCGCAAATCTTCTTTTTCAATTTGCTCGATGGGAAACGGACGCGGACCGACCAGGCTCATTTCCCCCTTGAGCACATTGATGAGCTGAGGCAATTCGTCCAGACTGTACTTACGCAAAATTTTTCCGAATTCTGTTACGCGCGGGTCACTGCGGATTTTAAAAATGGGGCCATCGACTTCGTTTTTTTCTTTGAGTTGACTTTGCAAATCATCGGCATTGCTCACCATGCTGCGGAATTTATACATGAAAAATTTCTGGCCCCGCCGTCCATAGCGATGGGAATGATAAAAAACCGGCCCCGGACTATCTTTTTTTATCAAGAAAGCGATGACGGCGAACACCGGCGCCAGAAAAAAAAGCATCATCGACGCCACAGCTAAATCAAATAGCCGTTTCCCCGGATGCCGCAATTCAATGCCCTCATTAAAATATTCCAGCACCGGAATAAAACCGATATTGTACTTTCCAAACTCCCCGGTCGTCAATTCAAAACCCTCCGGAACAACACGGACCGCAAGACGCATTTCCCGGGCCTGTTCGAGCAATTGTAAAAAAACCTGGCTGTCGTGATGAACGGTGATAAAAACAGTGTTGATAAAATTCTGCTGCACAATCGTCGGAAAGTCGGATATCTTTCCTAAAACTTTATGGCCCTGACATGTCTCCGAGGACGGTTTGAAGTCATCGAGAAAACCCAAAATATTAAGTCCCAGGGCCTTTCGCTTTTTGATTTCCTGCGCCAGACCACTCCCCACTTTCCCAGCGCCAATAATGAGAACGTTAAAATTATTGTATCCTTTGGACACCAAAAAAAGAACGAACGCCCGCTTTAAAATGCGCCAGAAAGAGAGAACTATAATGATAAGCAATCCCGAGAATAAAAGCACCGTCCGGGGGAAGGCCTGGATTTTCAAAAAATAAATGGCCACAACCGTCAAGACAACCGAGTGAAAAACCGAACGGATGACTTTCCAGATTTCTACACTTTCCGCAAGTTCACGCCGGGTCTGGTAAAGGCCGTTCATATTATTCAAAAGTAAAATCGACACCAGCCAAAGAATAAAAATATAATGGATAGGACTTTTGGGATTGAAGAAATCCACAATATTAACCGAGAAGGGAAGTGTGTCTCGGCGCAACCAACAGGCCCAATAAACCGCAAGACTGACTAAGACCACATCGATGGTTATATAAATAAACTTGATCAAATGGGTCCGCGTATTATTTTTCATGAGCGAAAATTTCCTTGGTAAAAAGCAAATAAATAAAACGGGCATTGCCGAGAAGATATCTCCGCCATAAACGCTGCGGTTCACAGCAAAGTCTAAACATCCATTCCAATCCGGTTTTCTGCATCCAAACCGGCGCCTGCGCTTTTGTCCCCGCAATAAAATCAAAAGCCGCGCCGGCACCGACTAAGACAGGGACTCTCAGATCCTTGCGATGGGCCATCATCCAAAAATCTTGTTTCGGCGAACCCAGACCCACCCACAGGACATCGGCATCTGAATCATTGATTTGATTAATGATCTCCGGCTTTTCTTTCTGTTTGGAAACCAAAAAAGACGGAGCATATTGTCCCACCACCGAAAGCGCCGGAAACTTTTCTTTTAAATTTTCTACCAACAACCGGTTTGCGACCGACGATCCGCCATAAAAAAAATGCTTGTACCCCCGGGATTCACTGACCTTACAGAAGGCTTTCATAAGATCGGGGCCATACGTCCGTTGAACCATCTTCCCGGCCCGCCGCTGGCCGAGCCAAACAATCGGCATCCCATCCGGCGTCACCATTCCTGCGTTATTAATCACGTTCCGGTATTCGTCATCATTCTGACAATCCATGACGGTTGCAACCGGAGCAACACAAACATAGGTTAATGTGCGGGCTGCAATCCATTCTTCCATCTGATCGCAGGCCGTCTTGAGGTTCACCGCGCTGATTCGAACCCCTAAAATTTTAAAAAAATCCGTCATTATTTTTCGACTGCAGCGTCCCCAACCGGATCATCAACATAATAAATTTCCAGATACGGTCGTAATTTTTCATCCTTCCATTCCGAGGCGTTAAATGACAACATCGCATTGCCTTTGCTCTCGTCTTTAACTTTTAAAAGGAATCCATTATTGACCGCCGTGTCTTTCTCAAGAAGGGATTGCAATTCCCCAATCCCTTCCGGCGTAAAAATCACAGGCACCCACTGTCCTGCCCCGAAGGTCACGGCCGGCCCGCTGGTAGCTAGCAAAGCCGGATCGAAATCTGCATTTTCTTTACTGCATCCCGCAGACGCCCAATCTTCCTGTCCTGCACGCGCCGAAATCCAAGAAACATAACCGGGCAACGCGTCACCGTCTATACTTTTCCCCTGAGTCCAGCCTTTTCGGACCGCGTAAACATTGACCGTCTCATTAAGCGCCCCGGCGCTTTCCATCAAATTTTCGGAATTCACCTGCATCATATACAAAACCGCGGCCAAAATTTTCTTCCCCTTCATCATGTGCGGCGTTAAAGAATTAAACTTCATCAATGAACGGCGCGTATTGTGCCGGTTGCCGGTCCCGAGGCTTATATACGATTGCCGGCCCCAGTTGGATTTCTTGTATAACTCGCTCCCGTCGATGGTAACATCCTCGATACTGTGCGGAGCGGTGTCCGTGCGAAAAACCTTGATTCCTTGTGTTGCAAAAACCCTTTGCAACAAAGGATCCCTCAAAAGCTCGAGCTGTTTGGCTGTCAGATCGATCTTGGCCGTCACATCGCTGATCACCCGAAAATTGGCTTGCGCCTGTTCAAGCTGCGCTTCCAAAAGTTTGATCCTAGCAGCCTTTTCTTCCAGGGCCTCTATGCGTTGATGCAATTGCGCGGAGTCGCGAACCGCTATTTCCACCCGGGCCAACCGCATGGCTATGTCGTCCCAAAAAATACCGACAACACAAATAACCAAGATCAATAAAACATTTCGTTTCACCTGTAAATCCTCACTATGTTAAAAAACACTTTACCCTGTCCGTCGACACTATTAGTCGACGATATAATGTGCCTTCTGCTGTCACTTGCGTCGTACTTAAAACAATCTTTTACTTCTATCAGATTTTACAACCTG
>JANPFV010000038.1:0-3674 GCA_031423615.1 Candidatus Omnitrophota bacterium | reverse complement strand
CGACGGCCTCGAAGCATTTTAGTTTTTTTGAGCGTGTTTAAAACCTCAGCCTCAATGAGCTTAACACCGTCGGGACCGATCTGTTTACGAAAGTAAGTCAAGGTGCTTGAGTTAATAAATTTTTGTGCTTCTTTTAAAGATACGTCACAAAGATATTGCGCATAAAGATCGCGCTTGAGCATATCAACAACAGCTTGGTCGGAGAGACCGTTTAAATGTTTAAGCATCAAAAGGCCAACTTTGGCTCGAGCAGGTTTTGTGGGACGGCCATTATCAGAACAATAAAATTTAGCCAATCGCTCTGATAAAGACGCCCAATCGATAGCGTCGGCGATTCGAATAACTTCATGGCTTTTATCGACATCGGGAACCATGAACCAGTCGTGTTTAAAGCTGTATTGATGTTCGTCGTCTTTGGTATACATAAGTCAGAGGCTCCTTAAATGTTTCCTTCTGCACGCTTATCGACGGTATTTTACTATATTTTGTGCAGTTTTAAGAAGATTTTATCAATTATTTTAACCATCATCGACGAGAAGTGTCGATGGTTTTTCAGTGGTAACTATTTAGGCTATATCCAAAAATATGCCACAAACCAGCCTAGGACATATTGGGTTAGCATTCCTTTCTATACCATCATAAAAGGCGCTAGGCAGAGATTCCTTTTTGGGTATCGTCCTGAAGATTTAAGCCATATTGAAACAATTGAACAAAAAGCTTGGAATAAACACCAAGCCCATCTCGACCGTTTGGAGCGGTTTCCACTGGAAAAAGCTGAATATTATGTGAGAATAAAGGAATCACAAGGGATAAGTTCAGTTCGAGGGCTCGCTCAGGTCACAGGAGAAGATTGGTCTTATATAGCCAAAATACTTAGAACTTTGGAACTGCCCGAGACAATCAAAGATTTTTTTAAAAGCAATAAAAACGATCCGGCTGTCCTGAGATTCTTTCACCTTCGTAGAATGATAGATATCGTCCAACAGAGAGAAGAGCGTCTTCAACTGACCGGCGGGCAGAAGTATATCAGCGTTGTGGTGGAAGATGATTTCAAGGTGAGCCTAACCGGTGTCACTATAACTTCCGACAGCAGGCGAGAATCTTTCTTGGGCAACATAACATTTAATAATACTTCTTCTCCGGAATTTGATTTGACCTCAATCCCGGGGTCAGGGTTTGATAACATGCCAGACGTTTTAACCAAGTGTCTAAACTCTCAGGGAAAGAGGGTTTTTGATTATTATCGGAATTGAGTGAAAACAGTTCAATATTTTATCTCGCAAGCCCTGCATTCTTATTTTTCTCGCATTGATCAATAATTTCTAAAAGCTGAAAGCGTCTTGACAAGGGTGTGTTTTTGAGGTATAAATCCCATTGTATCATGCAAGATTTATGAATTATGCCATATAGGAGTGTTTTTAATGGATAAGAATGAGATTTTAGCGATATTAAAAGATTGGAATGAATGGCAGACTCCGCTCGCGGACATCGGCACTATTCGGACAGCTTATCTCAATAGGCTTGAAAGTCTTATTGAGGGATCAAATCAGATCATTACGATCACAGGGCCAAGGCGGGCAGGCAAGTCGTATTTGATGCGCCAAATGGCCAGAAGGCTTTTTGACAAAGGAATCAAAAGAGAAAATGTCCTTTTCGTCAATTTTGAAGATCCTCGGTTTACCACGCTTGATACAAAATTACTTGGCCAGATTTATGATGTGTATAGGGGGTTTATATCTCCAACGGATACGCCTTACATTTTTCTTGATGAGGTTCAAGATGTCGAGGGTTGGGAGAAATGGGTTCGTACGATGCATGAACTTAAAAAAGCTAAGCTTATTGTTTCCGGATCCAATGCTCATCTATTGAGCCGTGAATTAGGAACACTTTTGACCGGGCGGCATCTTGACCTTACGGTTTTCCCCCTTTCGTTTGCAGAGTATTTGCTGTTCAATAAAATCACAGTCAGTAACCCGATCGATATTATTGGACAAGAGGCACAGATTGATGGAGCTCTGCACAGATACATAGAGTCGGGATCCTTCCCGGAAGTGGTTCTATCGGCGAGAAAGACCGAGGTTCTTTTGGAATATTTTGAAGATCTTTTGACCAAGGATCTTTTTAGGAGATTTCGTATCCGGAAGGCCGCATTGATGAAGTCTCTGATTAAGTACTATCTAAGCAATGCGTCTAATCTTATGACATTTTCCGCGGCAGGGAAAGCACTTAAGGCAAACCCTGATACGGTTGAGAGATTCTGTGGATATTTTGAAGATGTGTACCTCTTTTTTTCGCTTAAACGCTTTTCTTATAAAGTCAAAGAACAGGAAAAAAGCCCGCGCAAGATTTATTCCATTGATACCGGCTTGTGTAATTCATTGGGCTTCAGATTTTCTGAGAATATCGGAAAACTCGCGGAGAATATTGTTTTTCTTGAGCTCAAACGCAGGCAAATTTTAGAGCGGCAGACCGAACTTTTTTATTGGAAAGATGATCAGCATCGGGAGATCGATTTTGTCATTAAAGAGGGGCTGAAAGCAAAGAGCCTCATTCAAGTATGTTGGGACATGCGTGATGATAAAACCAAAAACAGAGAGTTTCGCAGTCTATCCAAGGGGATGAAAGAATTAAAGCTTTCGACCGCGACGATTATTACGGGAGAAGCAGAGGGGGAAGAAGACCTTGATGGAAACAAGGTAAAATTGATTCCGGTGAGGAAATGGCTATTGGCTCAAGAAGGGGTTTCGGGGAATAATGATCGATAATTCATCTAAAGAAGCATTAGAGTTATGGCAGGGCCTACCGGCTGATATTCGGCGTATGCTTTTGAGCAACGTCTGGTGCGGGGAGTGTCGAAAGTCGGTGACCATTGTTGATTATCACGCGAAACTAAAAGGAGTTGTGGTACTCCAGGGGTTCTGCGGTACCTGCGGTCACAAAGTGGCCCGTGTTATCGATGATCTGGCTCCGGCTCCAAAGAAGAAAGTTAAAGCGGCCGAGTCTGGTCTTTATATTTTTAATGTCTGGCTTTACGGCGATGAGCATTGCACGCCGGAGAAAAGAATTATCCGTAAAATTCAGATCGCCCCAACTAAAACGCTTTACAACTTTGCCAAAGTTATCACGCAGGCATTTGATTTTGAGTTTGATCATTGTTTTGGATTCTATGACACGTTACAAGACCGCAAAAACAGCAAAAAGATGCTCGAGCTGTTCGTGGATATCGGCGAAGAATCAAGGCCACATGCCAATGGCGTTAAAAAGACAAAAATATCGCAGGCGTTTAAGGATATCGGTGAGAGAATGATTTTTCTGTTTGATTACGGCGACGGATGGCAATTTAATGTGGAGTTTTTAGAGATACGTAGCGCCTCCAAAGAGGATTTAAAGCCGAAAGTATTGGAGAGCGTCGGAGAAGCTCCGTTGCAGTATCCGCCGTGTGAAGATTAATCAGGAACGTGATTAAATTATTGAGGTTACAAATGAAATACGCTTTAAAACACAGAAAGCTTATTGCGAATTTTTTAAAGAAGGCTAGTGTAGTGAGTCATAAATTAGTTTACTTTTAACTTTACCTATCGCTCGACGATGTCATAATACTTATGCATGAACTTAGCCGAACCTATAACCTTATCTGCCGAAGAACGAAAAACATTGGACGCTTGGTCTACCGG
>JANPFV010000037.1:0-7028 GCA_031423615.1 Candidatus Omnitrophota bacterium | reverse complement strand
CCGGTAGACCAAGCGTCCAATGTTTTTCGTTCTTCGGCAGATAAGGTTATAGGTTCGGCTAAGTTCATGCATAAGTATTATGACATCGTCGAGCGATAGGTAAAGTTAAAAGTAAACTAATTTATGACTCACTACACTAGCGATGAGAATTTTGTTTTTAGAGGAACAGATGGAGAAAAATGTGTTTTTGATCTTGAAGGAAGACAACTGTATTTCTATGAATTTTGTGAAAAATATCCAAAGTATATAGTTCCTTTTAACAGTTTAGATATATATGTGAATCCAGTATTTAGGAATGGGACAACGTCTTGGGTTGTCTCGATCTATTCGACACAAATGCAACAACCTGTCCTTAAAAAGTGGTATCAATTTCAAAGCATTCGAACAGCAGTGAACGGGTACTCTGTTATTGCTCATTTGGGCACAAAATTAAAAGCTATAGAAAAGGCAGATCGATTGGTCAAGAAAATGGCATTAAAAGAAACTATTGTGGCTGATTTTCCGGCCTATCATCCCTTTGAAACAGCATAAAATGCAAATAGGGAAAGTAATATTTTCTTGAGTCTTAATTCGAAAGGCTGAAGTGCTCCCAATTAAACGTACAATAGTGAAGAAGCTCTTAATAGCAATTATTTTGGTGTTGCCTTTTTGTCAAAATGGTAACGCTGAGGAAAAAGATTTTATATCTGTCGTTGATTTTGTAAATTCTTCTGGAGAGTATGTGGTTATTCATGCTGGACTTAACCAGGGTATAAAAGTCGGTGATGAGTTTACATTATCAAGAGAATATTTTGTGACTGCAAATGTGGTTGTTTCTCAAGTAATGAATACAACCTGTCAAGCAAGGGGCTCTAAGCGCACCAGTATAAAAGAGGTTTTACCAGGCGATAAAGCCCTATTGTTAAGAATGACACCTGAAGAGACGCGGGATCTCTTTTTATTTCGAGTGCAATTAATCAGTATTGCTATAGCGACATTATTGGTAGCTTGGTTTATACACAGAAGAGCGCGGCAGTATGTGGTAAAACATAATTTGTTGGCCTTAAAATTTTTCTTTTTCTTTTTTAAATGTTTGAATGTATGGTTTTGGTTTCTGTTTCTGAGTAGTGCCTTCATCATTTTGATGATTACACAACAAGCCTTTATTGACGGACTTCACATTCAAGATATTATGCTCGTGTATCCATTTGTCTGGATATTATTATTTTTGACTTTTAGCGTGGCGTTGGTGGGTATTATTATCGCGCGTATCTTTTTCTCGCTTCGTAAAACGGTCTACTAAAGATTTTTATAAATAATCCCTCCTAGGTGCCGTTATACCAGGCTTTCAGTGGCTAAAAAAGAGCTGTGCCTTATCTAATATGAAGGTTCGCTATCAAAATTTTCCAACAGATTAAGTTTTAAGATTATTTTAATTAATTGGCAAGTGATGAGTCACACGGTATAATGCCCGGCATGGAATCTATTTCTGTCGTCCATGCGGAAAAAGTTATTCTTAAAAAATCTCAGCCTTTACGTCTGCGCTTAAAACCTACGGCGCGCGCCTACGGACAAATTCTCGCTGAAAATATTTTTGCTGACCGTGACCAGCCTGCCAGCGACCGGTCGGCGATGGACGGGATTGCGATTTCATTTAAAGCCTGGCAAAAAGGTAGCCGAAGTTTTTCGCTCGAGGGGATACAAAAAGCCGGCATTGCCGCAAAAAAACTGCAAAATCCTCAAGGATGTTTTGAAATAATGACCGGTGCGGTCATGCCTTCCGGTTGTGACTGTGTGGTTCCCATTGAAAGCGTCACCCTGAACCAAAAACACGCGGCGATCAATGACGGCTTGAAAGTTTTTCGTTTCCAATTTGTCCGTCAGCAAGGCCGCGAATACAAAAAAGGCGTCCTGCTTTTGACTCCCGGAACCTTGATCAACGCGAGCCACATTTCCGTTGCCGCATCCGTTGGCAGAAGCATGGTAAAGGTTTTCTCTCCTAAAATCGCGGTCATCGGGACAGGCGACGAATTGCTCGCTATCCGCAAAACCGTGAAGACCCATCAGGCCCGACGCTCCAATGCTGTGGCATTAGAAACCTTATTGCGTTCTAATGGTTTCACCGATGTTAAAGAATTTCATTTCAATGACAATGTGGCCATCTTGAAAAAGAATCTTAAAAAAATCTTGGCTCATTATGATGTGTTGGTTTTAAGCGGCGGTGTTTCCATGGGTCAATTTGATTTTATTCCCCAGGTTTTAAAATCTTTGGACGTAAAAGTTTTATTTCACAAAGTCAACCAAAAGCCGGGCAAACCTTTTTGGTTTGGCGTAAACAACCAAGGGAAACCGGTCTTTGCCCTTCCCGGCAATCCGGTGTCGACCCTTGTCTGCGCCGCCCGTTACGTTCTGCCGTATTTACAAAAATCCGCCGGATTAAAAAATATTTCCCAAACCATGGTTCTGGATAAGTCCGTTAGACAAAATTCCGCTTTGACCTTATTTATCCCCGTTCGCCTTCAAAAAAGTAGGGTCTGTCCCTACTGTTTAGGGAGCTCCGGAGATTACAATTCCCTGACCAAATCCGATGGATTTATCGAAATTCCCCAAGGCCGCGGCCTCATTAAGAAGGGCCAACACGTAAGGTTTTTCAAATGGTAAAAAAAACTCCGCCGCTTTACGGTCTCGTCCTGACCGGAGGAAAGAGCCAAAGAATGAAAAAGGACAAAGCGCGGCTTAAATTCCATAACACCGCACAATCGCAATACGTCTTTGACCTTTTGGCAAAGTTTTGCGAAAAAGTTTTTATTTCCAACCGCAAAGATCAGAAGCATACTCCCGGACAAAAAGGCCTGCCGCAAATCCATGATTTAAAAAAATTCAGCGGCCATGGTCCTTTATCGGGAATTCTCTCGGCTATGGCTGCATTTCCCCGCGCCAGTTGGCTTGTTCTGGCATGTGATTTACCCTTTGTCGATGAGAAAACATTGAAACATCTTTTACGCTACCGCAACGCCAAAAAGATGGCCACCGCTTATCTCAGCCGCTTTAATAATTTGCCCGAGCCTTTATGCGCCATTTATGAGCCCGCGGCCCAAAAGCGTTTATTGTCTTTTTTTAATAAAGGAATATCCTGCCCGCGTAAAATTTTAATTAACTCTCATCCCCAGCTTTTAAAACTAAAAAATAAAACAGCTTTGGACAATATCAATACTCCCGAGGAATACCGACAGGCTCGGTCGGTCCTAAAATCCAAAATCGTTAAATGACGCCGTGGGCAAGTTTTGATCTATAGTTATGATTTCTGATTGACCGAGTCGTTTTTAGGGGAATAGCGCCATATATGCGCAAAACAAATGAGCCTCAAAGGGACGCGGTAAATCATAAAAACTCGCCCATCGCGTTAAATGAAAAATTTTTAATAAAAAGCATGATATTGTGAAATAATGCATATTCATAAATACAAGACAGGAGAACCTATGAAAAAATTCTGGTTGGGATTAGTCATTTTTCTTTTCAGTACGGGAGGGGCCTTCGCGCACGGAGGAAATGATCTTATTCTTCACGGTTATATTCTCGACAATGCCTGCGCTACAAAGCATAAAGATGATTTGGCGGCCTTTGCCAATATCCATGACCGGGCATGCCTGCTTACGCCGCAGAGTGCAAAAGCGGGATATTCACTTTATGCAAAAGAGGATGGACAGCTGCATAAATTTGACGACGCCAGCAATCAAAAGGTGGCCGAATTCTTAAAAAACCCTGATAATCGTGTTGATGTTGTTGTCATCGCGGAAAAAAATGGCGACGCCCTCATGATTGAACTCATCAAAAACCAGAGAATTGTAAGATAACAGAAGGGGCTGCAATGGAATTTATCAAGCCGGGACCCAATAAGCGGGTATGTGCATTTCTTATCGACATCATAATTTTGGATATATTCGCCGTTTTAATGACCATGGTTTTTTCAAAAAATCTCAACTGGATCATCGCGTCTCTGGGCATTCTTTTAAGAGATTGTTACCAAGGACAAAGCATCGGTCGCCGTGTGGTGGGGATTCAAGTCATAGACTATGAAGGCCAAGTCGCCCCGCCCGGCCTGACGATTTGGCGCAATCTCCTTATGATCATACCTCTGTTTCCGATCATCGAATATTTTGTCATGCTCAATGATAAGAAAAATGGCCAGCGTCTCGGTGACCTCTGGGCTAAAACGCGCATTACCGACCTTAAGCCCGAAATCCCGGATAGCAGGTTTTTTAAAATTTCACTGGTTATTTATGTGGGGCTGATCATCTTTATTTTTATAGCTGCGATGCTCAACACTTGGACGCTTATGCACCACATGCAATAAAAAAGGATTCGCTGTGCAAGTTTGGCCCACGGCGTAAAGGTCATTTTTTCATGCTTAAAACCGTTCAAATACAATATTTCGCTATCCTGCGTGAGCAAAGGGGGGAAAGCGCGGAAACAATGGAAACTGCGGCTCCGACGGCGCAAGACCTTTATCACGAACTGCAAAAAAAATATAACTTCACCTTGACCTCACAACTTATCCGGGTCGCGATCAACAATGAATTCAAAAGTTGGGACACAATCCTAAACCCCGGGGATCACATTGTTTTTATTCCGCCGGTTGCCGGCGGATAATTTCTCAAAAAACGTAAATATTCCGGTTGCGGCTTCAAAAAGTTTTTGCTATACTCCTTTTTTTATCGCAAGTCTTCTGCACCAATCGTACAATTACTGGAGACCGTTGTGCAAACAAAAATCGCCGTCATCGGCATTAATCATAAAAAGGCCCCGGTCGAAATCCGCGAGCGTTTTTCGCTTTCCGACACGGAACAAAAGCTTTTACTTAGCGAACTAAAAAACCGTCCGGACGTCATTGAGGCTTTTGTCCTCTCGACCTGCAATCGTGTCGAGGTTTATGCTAATCTCCTTCATCAGAAGCAAGATCCTTTTTTTCTTATAGAAATTATTTGTCAGATCAAAAAAATACCGTTTACTGCCGACCTTCACGAATATTTTTATACCTACGAAAATAAAGAGGCGACCCGCCATTTGTTAAGAGTCAGCTCGGGCCTCGATTCTCTTATTCTGGGAGAAAGAGAAATTTTAGGGCAGGTCAAGACCGCGGTTCTCAAGGCCCAGGAACTGGCGTTGTTCCAACAGCATTTCAATATCCTTTCTAATCTCGCCATTCGTACCGGAAAAAAAGCGCAGACCGAAACGGATATCAGCTGTGGAGGGTCTTCGGTGGGTTGGGCGGCGGTGGTTTTTGCCGAAAAAATTCTCGGGTCATTAGAAGATAAGAATGTTCTGGTCATCGGAGCCGGAAAAATGAGTCTTCTGACCCTTCAGCAAATGGCCAACAAAGGATTAAAAAAACTTTATCTTATGAACCGGACCCATGAAAAAGCCGTGCCCATGGCAGAAAATTATCATGCCCATTTGGTTTCCCTTTACGATTTAAAGGATATTTTAACCAAGGTCGACGCCTGCGTCTGTGCAGTTGCCGCTCCCCATTATATTATAGAGAAGGAACTGCTCACCTCGGTCATGGCCGCCCGCAACCATCGTCCACTTATCATTATCGATATCGCGGTTCCCCGCAATGTTGATCCTACGGCGGCGGAAGTTGACGGAGTCATATTGTCAACGGTCGATGATTTAGAAGCAGTCATTACGCAAACCATGGCCAAGCGGCAGGCCGCCATTGAGGCGGTCGAGGCCATTGTCGCCGCCAAGCATGCCGACTTTTATGAAAAAATCCAAAAAATTCGTAACCCAGACGACACAATTGAGGTGATCAAAGATGCTTAATCAAATCATTATTATCGGTTTCAGTTTATTTTTATTGTCCGGCGCATACTTCGGAATGAAAGCGGGCAGCAAGGTTTCCTTGATCATGGGATTGGTTTCAGGAGCGTTCATCCTTCTGGGAGACTTGCTCATGCGTTACAATGCTAAGGCGGGTTTGCTTTTTCTCATGATCGTGTCCGGTCTTTTAGTCGTGGTGTTTGTCCAACGCGTTTTGCAAACACATAAAATGATGCCGTCGGGTATGCTGTTGATTATCAGCACTTTATTTTTAATTTATATCGTCACAAAATATTTACGTTAAAATATATGGCCCAACCGTCCACATTCGACCTTTCCGAATATATCATGCACCACGCCCAAAACAGCCGTGAGTGGCCTGTGCCATTTTTGCCGCCCGTACACCTACCGTCTTTTCTTACACTGCATGCCGTGATGCTTTTAATCGGTACCAGCCTTTTAATTTTAATTTTTTGTGGACTTTATCGCAAAGAGCAAAAAGTTCCCAGTGGTTTTACCAATCTCCTTGAAGCCTTTGTGCTTTTTATCCGGGACAAAATCGCCATCGCCAACTTAGGGGAAGAAGACGGCCGCAAATTCACGCCATTTTTTTGCACCTTATTTTTCTTTATTCTGATCCTTAACCTGATGGGGCTCATTCCGGTTTTTTCTACCGCCACGGCCAATATCAATGTCACGACCGCCTTGACCTTGATAATTTTTTCGCTGATGACATTCGGGGCTATTTTAAAAAACGGGATGAAGGGATTTGCTTCGACATTTTTTCTTCCTAATCTTCCTTTACCGTTACAAATTCTTTTGCTTCCGCTGGAAATATTAGGACTCTTTACCCGCTCCTTTGCTTTGGCACTGCGGCTTTTTGCCAATATGTTGGCCGGACATATGGTCATATTGGCCTTTCTCGGGACCGGCTTAGCCGGCTGGCTAGTGGCCGTTCCGTCGGTAGCCATGGCTTTCTTTATGACCCTTTTGGAAGTTTTGGTGGTTTTTTTGCAGGCTTATATTTTCACCTTGTTATCGGCAATTTTTATCGGGCAAATGTATCATCCCAAGCATTGAGTGTTTACGTTAATTCCTAAATAGAAAGTCAAAAAAAGAGATAAAAAAGAAGCCTCCGTCGTTAGAATGGTTGTATGAGCAATCACTAACAATCACCCAATGGGTGAAAACGGAGGCAATAATGAAATTAACAAAGAAATTAGCGC
>JANPFV010000036.1:0-9851 GCA_031423615.1 Candidatus Omnitrophota bacterium | reverse complement strand
GCAGTGAAGCCGGTTAGCAATCTCCCCGAGGCAAAAACCGTTCCTTCCGAAGAGTTGAGTCTCAATGAGTCCGATGAGTTGACGGATGAAGGTTTACTGGGGAATGTTATTCCTAAAATGCAACTTCACGGTTTTGGAAGTTTTAATTTTTCATA
This sequence comes from Candidatus Omnitrophota bacterium, assembly GCA_031423615.1. Classification (GTDB taxonomy): domain Bacteria; phylum Omnitrophota; class Gorgyraeia; order Zapsychrales; family JANLHA01; genus JADLGJ01. The sequence goes on along the minus strand of JANPFV010000036.1, from coordinate 9,696 downwards.
TAAAAAGATTCATTATGATGACGGGACCGTTTCCGACTCCAGCAGTTTCGCCAAGGGTGACATGTCGCTTTTTATTTCTTCCCAGCTTAGCGAGAAAATTGCCTTTTATAATGAAACGACATACACGTTTGAGCCCGACATTGTTGGTGACCCTGAATCTCAGGGTGAGACGGACATTCAAGTCGAGCGGCTTATTCTTAAATATGATGTTTCCGATTTGCTGAAAATTGCTGTGGGTCGCGGCCGTTTGGGATTGGGGTATTGGAATCAAACTTTTCAGCGGGGGGCCTGGTTACAAACGACGACGGACGTCCCGCTTTTTCTTCAGCGAGGATTTATCCCGCGCAATTATGTGGGAATGGAGTTTAGCGGCGGACAGGATTTTGATATTGGTAAAATTTCTTATATTTCTATCATTGCTAATGGCCGTGGCGCTTTTAAGGACAATCAATTGACGAAAGATTTCAACGACAGCAAATTGGTTAGTTTGGTGGTTAACCTCGAACCTGCGGCTTTCCCGAGTTTTGGATTTGGTCCGTTTATTCTTCATGATGAAATCCCTCAGCGGCCGGACCGGGATGGGCGCGAGAAAAAAATCAAGGAAATTATTGGCGGGGCTTTCGCTTACTATACGAAACATCCTTATGAAATTCTTGCCGAATGTTACTTGGTTGACCATGACAATCTGTCGACCCTTAATCACGATATGTCACAAAGTGCATATATTCAGTTTGCCTATTCCATTAGCAAGTGGAAACCCTACTATCGTTATGAATGGTTGCGGAGATCTAATCGAGATCCTTTTTATTCCAGTTTAATCGTTAGTGAAGATCTTAATATTGTGGGTTTGCGTTATGACCTGATCCCTTTTAGTGCGATCAAACTGGAGTACCGGCATAGTGAACAAGATGCGGCCCGGAAAAATGAGGTTGTCTTACAGACATCATTTGCGTTTTAATGTGGTTTGAGGAGTAAGGATATGAGAAGAATAAAGCAAGTCTTGGTCCTGATCGGCATTTTCTTTTTTATGACGCAGTCAACACCCTGCTTTACCAGTCCCATTGCTATTGTTGTTAACAAAAATAATCCGGTTGAAGAATTTTCTATCCGAGAACTGACCACAATTTTTAAAAAGGAAAAATTGTTTTGGACAGATAATTCAAAAATTTACATCGTGATGCGTGAGGCCGGATCGAATGAGAAGAATATCATTTTACGATCGTTGTACAAAATGAGCGATGAGCAACTCAAACAATACTGGATTCAACAAATTTTCCGCGAGAAGATGACCGCTTTTCCCAAAGTTTTTCATTCCGATGATTCCATTAAAAGTTTTGTCAGTCGGGTTCCCAACGCCATTGGTTTTATCAGCGCCGATAATGTTGATTCCAGCGTCAAGGTGCTCAAAATCGATGGCAAATTGCCGGGTGATAAAGACTATGCCATTGCCAACGAATAGTAAAATAGGGACGGACACGAGGTAGGCTTTGTCCTTATTAATCAAATGATCACTTAATGAGGTTACTTTAGAATCATGCTCCTTTTTTCTTCTCTTCTTGCCAAACGCATCTTCTGGGCAATTTCTCTTGCACTGCTGTGCCTTAGTTTATTCTTTCGCTTCTATGCCATTAATGTCCCCAACTTTTTTGTTTTTGATGAAGGTTATTATCTGATGTTTAACTACAAATTTGTCCATGCGTTATCGACCCACCTGCCTACAAGTTTCTTGCAATTCTGGCAGGCCTTTGGGACCCTGATTAAAGTTTCTTTAGGAACCGGTAAACCCATCTGGTTTGTGCTCGTAGACGGTCGCGCATTCTGGGGGGCGGGAGATCATTGGGCTTATCCTCGGCTGGTCTCAGCGGTTGCTGGCTTTCTAACGCTTATTGCTACATATTTCTTTGCCAAGAAATTTTCCGGTTCCAAATCCACCGCGCTCGTAACCACCGTGATCCTTTCGATCCTTCCAAGTCATATGTTTTATTCCCGTTTAGCTTTGCAGGAAGCGGTGAGCGGCGTTTTTTTTATCACCGGATTTTATTTTTATTTGTTCCCTCGTAATTTTGGATTGCGCACCGCTGTCTCGGCGCTGTTGCTATTTTTTGCTTACTTATCTAATTACCGTTTGATCATTATTCCCGGGATCATTGCACTGATGGAAATCTATCAGTATTTCACGGATAAAGAAAAGATTGGGGCGCAGGAACTGCTGCGTAAATTTGTATGGTTTTCATTGATGTTCGCGTCCGGTGTTCTTTTTGCGGGGATCGCCGACAAAGCCCAGAATATGAATCTGATCTTCGCGTGGTCTTTTTACCAATCAACATTAGCGGTCAAGCACGATGAGCCACTCAACTTTCTCTCGTATCCTTATTATCTTTTTGCATTGGAAAGCATTTTGCTTGGTCTGTTGTTTTTTGGCAATGTCCTTTTCTTAAGACTCAAGGACTGGAAAAAGGCTTTCCCTTTTCTTTTGGCGCTGCTCATGATGATCATTTTTTCCATCACGAGCGATCGCGCAGCGCGCTATATCTGTGTCGTGTTACCTTTTATTTCATTAGCCGTGGCGATTCTGATTGTTTATCTTTATGACCAACAGAAAAATTTTATTCCACAATGGTTGATAGTTATCGTTACCGTTCTCCTAGTGGTTTCGCTGTTGCCAAAAACGATAATGATTGCCACGGCGCGTTCCGATTATCAGAGTTCTATTGAATTTTTAAATACTGTTGATCCCGGAGCAAAAATTCTCTCTACCCAAAGCTGGACACAAATTCTCTTTGCAAAACATCCGGATGATATTTTCCCTGCCCCGACGGGATATCGCCGGCTTGTGGATGAGTATCGTAAGGGATACCGTTATTTGATCATTGATCCTCAGGCTTACATTTCTTACACACAAAACGGTGAAAAATTTAACCTGCAATTGAAAGGCTGTTTAGGTCTCGTGGATAGAAAAATGACGCCGGCTAAAGTATTTCCGCATTTTAATGCCACCATCCTAGAACGGGTTGTTTTCGAACATAATGAAAATCTCTGGCAATCCATTATGTTTTTAAGGCATAATGCTCAGCATTTGGGTTCTTTGCGGATTTATGCAATCAAACCGTATATTGACGCTGTGCTAAGAAGCCAAAACAAGGTGAGTACAATTCAGACCATTAACGATAAGGATTTCGTAAGTGAGTAATTCAACTATTCTTTCCTGGCCAGAGTGGTTTGACCGCGCCGCGCAGGTTTTTAAAGATCCCCGCATGAAGATTGCGTATTATAACAACGGTCTGACGGGAGAACCCTATTCACAAGAAGTGGTGCGTTTAACCCACCAGGATATCTATGACAAAATATCACCTTTGGCCAATCACCCCGATTCCTACTTAGAAACCGTTTATCGACGAGCAGCCTTTCACCCAATGGGTGAAAAATTTCACTCGTCGAGGTCTCGAGGGGAGAATCATTTTCTAAGTAGGAATTTGGGCAATCACGTTGTTCTTGACGTAGGTTGCGGAGTCGGTTATTTCACAAAATTTTTTGGGGATAAAATGGGACAGATCATTGGAACCGATGTTTCTGTGAATATGCTTCGCACCGCCCACTCGATGAATCCTAATCATATCTTTATCGTTGCCAAAGCCCATGAATTGCCTTTTTCTGGTGGAATTTTCGACCGGGTTTTCAGTTATGGGGTAACGCAATACCTGTCTGATGAACGCATGGTGCAGAAAATGCTTGATGAGATGTGTCGTTTATTAAAAGCAAATGGCAGAATTCTCGTCGGCGATATCCTTGAACCGATTGAAGAGACGCAGGACCCATCCTGCATTAAACCAACCCCAAAAGGTAAGCCGTGGTGGCCGCACAGTCTGGATCACGATTTGAAAAAACTGTATGTAGCGCGTCAGATATTTCGTGATTACGGTTTTAAGAAAGGGTTGACCGTTAAGTTTTTTAATCAAAATATTTCCGGCCGGTCACTGCCCACGCCCAGATACGATGTGATTTTAACTCGTCCATCTCCTTAAAAATTATGCCCCGTTTTATGAATTCAAAAGTATTGCCGCTGTTGCCTCACATGCACCCGCACATTAGAATTTCACCCTTTATCCCTCGTGAATGGGAAAATATCTTAAACAAAAAATCCGTAGCTTCGCTGTCACACATTACGCACGCCGAGTATTGGTTAGATGGGGCTAAGGATGTGCAATTCTATGAAAGCGGTCGCCAATCCCTATGGGCATGTTTAATCCACCTGAACTTAACCCATGAAGACGAAGTTCTGATTATTAAAACAACTGACGGGACATATATCAGCGGATGCATCACATCAACCATAGAAAAAATTTGCCATTGGTCGCAAACCTATAGTGAAAAAACTCGTTTGGTTCTCGTGATTCATGAATTTGGTTTTCCCTGCTCTCCCCACAAATTTTTACCCTACCAGAAAAAGGGCCTGCCGATTCTCGAAGACTGCGCCTATGGATTTGGGTCGCGATTGGAAGGAGCGTCCGTCGGAAAACACGGGGATTTCGCTCTGTATAGCCTGACAAAATATTATCCTATCCCCTTTGGTGGTTTTCTTGCAGCAAAAAAGAAGATCACTCCTCTTGCAAAGAATTTCTGTATTGACTCTCAACGAAAGACAATGATGTTGCAGACCATGACCAAATCACACGCCTCTGCTCTTTCATGGAACTCTATTCGCAGAGCGAACTGGAATCATTTTGCTAAAAGACTTTCTCCTCTTGGGTTTAAACCTTATTTTTCATTAGCCCGGGGTGTCGTCCCCGGTGTTTATTTGATGCGCATCCCAAGTGATTTTTCCGCCGAGGCCATTAAGAAAAATCTCAATGTGGCGGGTGTCGAGGCCACACAGTATTATCATCAGGAGGGTTTTTATTTTCCTGTGCACCAGTTCTTAACTGCTCTCGAAAAAGATTATCTCCTTGCTTATTTTGAATGTTAATTTGCCTCCCGAGCAAACTTATCACTAAATTGCATTTAGTATAAATTTATGATAAATAATACATTTAGAATAAAATTTCTTTGATACCTACGGCTGACCGATGGATTTACTCTTTGCGGTCTTGGGAGAGTTTTTAGGATTTACGCGCGAATATTTTTAAGAATCGGCAAATAATAGGACTCTGTCGCTATTTACCCAAGGTTTAGAATGCTCGATGATCATAAGTGGAAAAAACAAGATAAGTTTTATCACGAAGATCGAGAAATTGTCGACACTTTTGATAAAAGAATTATCCGCAAGTATCAAGTGGAGCATAAATATTTTACTTTAAACAAATGGATAGAAGCCTTAAAAGTCAATAAGGCCCAACAAGTCTTGGATTTTGGCTGTGCAACTGGAACATCGAGTTTAGCGCTTTCACGAAATGGTATTAAAGCCGTCGCTCTTGACGCCTCAACACAAATGATCGAAAAGGTGAGAAAGAAGGCCCAGGCAGAGAATTTGACTGTAAGATGTGTTGTCGGGGATGCCGAGCAATTACCTTTTAAAAATAATTGTTTTGACGGCGTCATTTGTATGGGTGTTTTGCATCATCTCCCCAATATGACCAAAGGTATCGAAGAGCAAATACGAGTTTTGAATGAGACAGGAATGATTTTTATAACCGAACCTTTTGCGCATCGGGCGTGGATATCATATCCTTATCATTTTTGTCTTGAGTTTATTCGTCGCGTAATAAACTTGGGGAAGAAAAATAATTTGTGCACTCCAGAGAGATTGTTGAATGACACTGATCTCAATAATATTAAAACCCTATTGGATAAGCACCATCTGAAATATCAAATTAAATATTTTGTTTATTGGACCAATATCATTGGATTCATGCCGGAATTTGTCGGCTATCCATTGGTTTGTTTTTTAAATATGCTAAACGGGCTTTCAAACCGAGGCGATATAATTTTTATCTGTATAACAAAAGCAGTGTAATAGCTTTTGAATCGATGCACTTTCGCTTCTATCTCATGATGGAGATGATGATTTAATGAACACTGGAAGGCAGAACCAATTACAACTCTTTACAATAAGAAAGGGAATATGAAGAATTTTACAGGATTTATTGTTTTTATCTTGTGCTTGGGATTTTTGAGTGGATGCTCGGTTTTGATGGCGGCAAAGCAACCACCAAAGAAGGACTTGAGGGTTTTAAAGGTAGGGACTCCTCGGGATATGGTGCTGGCGGAAATAGGTCCTCCGCAATGGAGTGAAGTTAAGGATGGAAAGCGCACGGATATTTTTAAATTCGTGCAGGGATACAACACGGCCGTAAAAGCAAGCCGGGCCTTATTTCACGGTGTGGCTGATGTTTTTACCTTGGGACTTTGGGAAGTGGTTGGAACTCCGACGGAAATTGTCTTTCACGGCAAAAATTCCCAAATTGAAGTTATTTACGATGAAAATGACAATGTGGAGTCGGTCAAATCCTTAGTCAGCAAAGAGTGAGCCGCGAAAAAATAAAATATTTCGTAGTAAGAAATTCTTGCAAAGAATATAATTTTACTTGCAGTGAAAAAGGAATTGTTGCACCCCAAGGAGCAGGGATGTTGCTCTTCAATAGTTTAACACCAGACGAAAGGAAGGTTATGAAAATTGCCCGTAATGTTTTAATGCTTTCTGCTGTAGTTTGTTTGCTGACCGCTTCCGGTTGCGCGACAGCGATTCCGGCGGGAGCTCTTTACACGGATGTGTCTTTCCCGGGAGGCGTGGGGAATGGCGATGTCGCCTATTCAAAAGTCGGCCAAGCTGCCTGCAATTCATTTTTCGGATTAATTGCTCTTGGCGATGCCAGTATTGAAACCGCAGCCGCCAATGGAGGCATTACCAAAATTAAATTCGTCGATTACAAAAGTTCCAATATTCTGGGGATAATCGGGACGTATACAACCTATGTTTATGGGGATTAATCAATAATAAGAGGGCCGCAACGTAATCCCATTATATAAAAGGTGCGCCAAAATTTTATAAAATCATAATAAAAAGAATTAGCACCAACCGGGGTTGCGTTGCAGGTCCTTTTATACGTCTAATTAAAGGAACAAAAATGAAACCAACAAAATCAGTATTCTTGCTTATGGTTCTCTCGCTTGTTTGTGGTTGCGCGGCGACAAATTATCGCGCTTCTCCCAATTACCAGAGCATTGTTCGGGAAATCAAAACGGTCGCCGTCATGCCCCCGGACGTCAAAATGTATGAAGTTTCCGCGGGCGGGATGACCCAGGAGATGGATGAATGGAGCGAGACCGCAAAAAAGAACATTACGGAAGCCCTGAAAAAAGATTTTGTCGGCCGCTACGATGTTAAGGTCAATTTTATTGATGAAAAATGGCTTAAGGAAAATCATAAAGAGGCATGGCGGAATAATCGTTCGCTTTATAATGCGGTTTCGGACAGCGCTTATTCTCACGGTTTCCCGGGGCTTGGGGCTTTCCCGCACAAAGTCGAAAATTTTGATTATACTCTCGGGACAGAGATACAGGAGTTGAGTTCATCCTTGGATGCGGATGCGCTTTTATTTGTTTGGGGAGTGGATTACGAATTGACCGGCGGACGTAAGGCGATGGAATTTTTTCAGGCGGCCTTGGTGGGGGTTTATTATTTTCATCCGAGTATTTTAACCATGGGATTGGTCAATGCCAAAACGGGAAATCTGGACTGGCTGGCCCTTTCACCCAATGCCAAAGAATATAATTTTCGCAACGAAAAACATATTGAAACTCTTGTAAAAATCTTGACCAACAGCTATTTGAAAAAGGAAAAATAGTGCGGTATGGTTTTATAGCGTTTTTTGTTCTTTTACTCTCCGGCTGTGCTACGGTAAATGTTCCCAATGTCGGTGAAAAAGGCTACGCCATCGAAAAAGACGAGCGCCGTTTATTCAAGCGATCCGAAGAAGTTTGTGAAGTTATTGATTCAACCGATGAGGTCTACGACAATAAAGAACTTGAGGACTATTTGAACCGGCTGGTCAAGAAGTTAATCCCGGATACCGTCCCTGTTGAAAACAGGAATATTTCCGTCAAGGTCATGAATGACCCGGCCTTTAATGCGTTCGCTCTGCCGAACGGCCGGATTTATGTCAATATTGGGGCTTTGTCTGCCGTCGAGAATGAAGCCCAGCTAGCCACGCTGTTTGGCCATGAATTGACCCACGTGGTCAATCGTCATGCTTTGCGGCAGTTTCGATCTTTGCAAAATAAAAGTGCTTTTATGTCTTTGATCGATATTCCGCTGGGTGTCGTAGGTGGCACGGCGGGCATGCTTCTGGGGCGTTTGGGAATGCTTTCCTCGATCTATGGATATTCTCAACAGCAGGAATTTGAAGCGGATGAAATGGGTTTTGATGCGATCGTACAGCTGGGTTATGACGCCCGTGAGGCCCCTAAACTTTTTGAAAATTTGTTAAAATTTATTGCGTCCGAGGAAGTCACAGAACCCTTTTTCTTTTCGACCCATCCCAATGTGAAAGCGCGGGTCAAAAAATTCAATGACTTGTTGGTATCCCGTAATTTTCAGGCGCATAGCGGATTGATTGTCGACACGCCGGAATTTCAAAATTTTGCTTACGAAATTTATACCGTACAAATACAGCTTTGTCTTGGGAAAGGGATGTTTAAAACCGCGGAAAAGAATTACGAAAATTTAACGAAGCGTTACCGCGACCAGCCAGAAACTTTTTATTTAGGCGGAGAAATTTTCCGTTTACGGCAGGACCATGATCGTCATGACAAGAAGCGCGACAAGACGCCGGATTATCTCACCGCCAAAGAGCGTTATGATCAGGCCTTAGAAATCAATGCTGATTTTGCGCCGGCCATGGTCAGCAAAGCCCGTATTTTAGAAAAGATGGGACAACGGGACGAAGCAAAAATTTTATTTAAGAAATATTTGTTATTAAATCCGCAGGCGCCGGATCGGCCGTATATTGAAAATTTTATAAAAGGATAAAATTATGAAAAAGATTATTTGGATTTTATTGTTTTCTTGCGGAATATTGACCGGTTGCGCGACGTTTCAGCCTTGGGTGAAATTAGAAAAAACCGAATTTGTGGATAAGACCAATGATTTTAAGGCGGATGTTCCTGTCGGTTGGATGCGAAGCACATTGGGAAAGGATTTCTATATAACTTACGACGGAGGATTATTGAATAGGATCAGTGTGGACCGTGCGAAGTTTAATGAAGAATTGCCCAATACCAAGAGAAGGTTCACGCCGGAAATGACGGTGCAGGAGCTCGCTGAGGTCAGCATTGATGTTTTAAAATCAAATGCGAATATCACGAATGTGGGAATTCTCTCCAATAAGCCGCTGACGGTGGATGAAAAAGAGGCTTTTGAACTGGCTTATACTTTTATCAATAAGGATGGCCTTAAATATGAGGGGCGCACTATCGGTATGGCTCATGGTAAGGGGATGTATCTTATCGCTTATGAAGCTCCGGCCCAGCATTATTTTGCGAAATCGCAAGATGTGTTTGATAACTTTGTAAAAAGTTTTCATTTTATAAAATAAATAACTTTTTGATGAAAAAAATTTATACCCTAAATCCTAAATAAAAAGTTAAAAAAAGAGGACAAAAAGAATGCCCCCGTCGTTAAAATGTTTATGCGAATAAACGATTAACATCACCCAATGGGTGAAAAACGGGAGGCAAGATGAATTTAGCAATTAATTTATC
>JANPFV010000035.1:0-6802 GCA_031423615.1 Candidatus Omnitrophota bacterium | reverse complement strand
AGGCCATTGAAAACCTTTTACGCGATGAATACAATCCTGAACTGACCGTGGAGTTGGCCTCATGAAAACTCACTGCACAGCCTGCGCCGGCATGGAAAAACCGCTAAGCAAAAGCGCGGCACTCAAATCTTTAAAAAAAATCCCTGACTGGAAAATCAGTAAAGACGAAAAAATGATTTCGCGACACCTTGTTATGAAAAACTTTTTGGCGGCGATCAAGCTCGTCAATAAAATCGGAATCATCGCCGAAAAAGAAAATCATCATCCCGACCTGCATTTGACCGGTTACCGGAATTTGCAAATCGACTTGAGCACCCACGAAGTCAAAGGTTTGACCACCAATGATTTTATTATGGCAACAAAAATCGACCAATTACCTATGAAGTTAAAAATAAAGAAAAATGCTAAAAATTAACCGTAAAATCGAATACGCCCTGATTGCTTTAAAACATATGAGCCACAAAGCTCCGGGCCAATTGACGTCGGCGAAGGAGATCTGCGACATTTACCGTACACCGTTTGACCCGACGTCACGCGTTCTGCAGATCATGACCCAGAATGAAATTCTCCGGGCCGAACAAGGCGCCCATGGCGGTTACCAGATTTTAAAGGACTTGTCTAAAGTCAGCTTGGGACAATTGAGCGACATGATCATCGGTCCGATCCAAATTGCCAGCTGTTTTCATGGCGATTATTCCCATTGCGGAATGACTCATTCCTGCAGTGTCATTGGCCCGATGTTAAATCTTAATGAAAAAATTATCCAACTTTTTCATGGCCTCAAAGTCACCGACTTAATTGAAACCCGTCATATCGGCGAAAAATTAATCCGCCAAAAACCATTTATGGCAGGGAAAGAGGAATAATATGCCCAAAGGTGAAGAAAAATTATTGAATGAGCGGACGATCCAGGAAAATGCACTGTCCAGCCGGGATTATAAATACGGTTTTTATACCGACATTGAAGTCGACAGAATCCCCAAGGGATTGAATGAGGAAACCATCCGGTTAATCAGCACTAAAAAGCACGAACCCGAATGGATGTTTGAATGGCGTCTGAAAGCTTATCGCCACTGGAAGACCATGGTCGAACCGCATTGGGCCAATTTTGAGTATGGGCCCATCGACTATCAATCGTTGAGTTATTACACCGCCCCAAAATCAAAAAAAGGGGCTCCCGTCGGCAATATCGATACGACGGATCCGGAACTGATCAAAACTTTTGAACGCTTAGGCATTCCCTTATCAGAACAAAAACGATTGACCGGGGTCGCCGTCGATGCCGTTTTTGACAGCGTTTCCGTCGGAACAACTCACCAGGCCGAACTGGCCAAGGTCGGAGTTATTTTTTGCTCTATGACGGAAGCGATTGAACAGCACCCGGAACTCATTAAAAAATATTTAGGCTCGGTCGTTCCCTACTCCGACAACTTTTTTGCCGCCCTCAATGCCGCGGTTTTCAGCGACGGGTCATTTTGCTATATTCCAAAAGGTGTCAAATGCCCGCTGGAACTTTCGACCTATTTCCGTATCAATGCCGCGGAATCCGGACAATTTGAACGCACATTAATTGTGGCGGAAGACAGCAGTTACGTGAGCTATCTCGAAGGATGCACCGCCCCGATGCGCGATGAAAATCAACTGCATGCCGCGGTCGTGGAATTGATCACCTTAGACAATGCCGAAATAAAATACTCCACCGTGCAAAACTGGTATTCCGGAGATAAACAAGGCAAGGGCGGGATTTATAATTTCGTCACCAAGCGCGGGAAATGCGCCGGGAAGAATTCCAAAATATCGTGGACGCAGGTGGAAGCGGGGTCGGCCATCACCTGGAAATATCCCAGCGTAATATTACAGGGCGATAATTCCGTTGGCAAATTTTACTCCGTCGCTTTAACGAACAACCGCATGCAAGCGGACACCGGCACCAAAATGATCCACATCGGGAAAAACACCAAAAGCACCGTTGTTTCCAAGGGAATATCGACGGACGAGTCCAATAACAGCTACCGCGGCATGATCAAAATTATGCCGACGGCAGAAGGCGCGCGCAACTTTTCGCAATGCGACTCGATGTTAATCGGCAACAAATGCAGTGCCAACACCTTTCCCTACATCGAAGTCAAAAACAACAGCGCCGTGTTGGAGCACGAAGCCTCGACGTCAAAAATCAATGCCGACCAGATTTTTTATTTACAATCCCGCGGCCTTGACCTGGAAGGCGCCATTTCGCTCATCATCAATGGCTTTTGCAAAGACGTTTTCAAAGAACTTCCCATGGAATTTGCTGTTGAAGCCGTTAAATTATTGGAAATGAAATTGGAAGGCAGCGTCGGATAAATAAACCCTCTTGGCACGGGTGACGCGAAGGGGAGTCCTCTTCTCGCACGGAGCCGAAGGCGAGTACGAGAAGAGTCCCGAAGCGTCAGGACCCGTAGCGATACTCAAGACGAAGAAGAAAGGTCCTATGATAGAAATTCACAATTTACACGCAGGTATCGAAGGAACACCCATCCTCAGAGGCATCAACCTGACCATCAACACCGGTGAAGTCCACGCCATCATGGGACCCAACGGTTCAGGAAAAAGCACACTTTCTAAAATCATTTCCGGTCATCCGCAATATGAAGTCACAGAAGGCGAAATCATCTATGAAGTCAATTTCAAAAAGATCAACCTTTTAGATTTATCGCCCGAAGAGCGAGCCCGGGAAGGGATCTTTCTGGCGTTTCAATATCCCGTTGAAATCCCCGGAGTGAATACCGCCGTTTTTTTACGCGCCGCGTTCAATGAAATCTGCAAGCATCAGGGTGTGCCCGAAATGGATCCCCTTGATTTTGATGAATACATCCGCTCCAAGATGAAAACATTGGATATGGATGAAAAATATATCAGCCGCGCTGTCAATGTCGATTTTTCCGGCGGAGAAAAAAAACGCAATGAAATCATGCAAATGGCGGTTTTAAATCCACGCTTTGCCGTTCTCGATGAGACCGATTCCGGCCTCGACATTGATTCCATGAGGATCGTCGCCGATGGGGTCAACAAATTACGCAACAAAAACAATGCCATCTTAGTCATTACTCATTATCAACGCTTACTCAACTATATTGTCCCAGATTTTGTCCACATTCTTCAAGACGGTAAAATTGTTAAATCAGCCGGCAAAGAACTGGCTCTGGCCGTTGAGGAAAAAGGTTACGACTGGTTGAAGGAAGGGAAGTAAATGCTTACTATGGAAGAAAAACATAAAGACTCTCCTCTGATATCGGCGGTGCAAAAATACTTTACCGCTTTACCATCAACCTCCTTAACATCATGGTTAGGGCAACTCCGGCAAAAGAGTTTGACAAATTTTCTAAAGCTGGGAGTGCCGACCATCAAAAATGAAGACTGGAAATACACCAATCTTTCGTCTTTAGCAACGATTAATTTTAAACCGATCGCTCAGGAAAATTTTTCTCACCACAATGACGTCAAACGTCTGATCAAGAAAGAAGAGATCACCTTAGTTTTTGTCAATGGTCAGATCGAAGAAAGCTTTTCAAATCTCGGCACGCTGCCGAAAGGTTTGTCACTTTTGTCGCTCAAAAAAGCATTTTTTGACCGGCAGGGAGACATCGCCAATCTTCTCGCCAAATACGAAGGAAATTTTGAACCGGCGTTTGTTTCTTTAAACCGCGCCTTGGCCCATGAGGGAGCCTTTATTCAAATCGCGGATAATACTCGTATTGAAAAAGTCATCCACATCATTCACGCTACGCAAACTCTTGAACCGGCCTTGACAATACCCGCAAGTTATATTTTCTTAGGAAAATCCGCGGAAGCTACGGTTTTAGAAACCCATGTCGGTTACACCGACAGCGTTTATTTAGCGGCGCCCTTGACCGAAGTTCTTCTTGAGCAAAATGCGGTCCTGCATTATTGCAAGGCACAGAGCGAAAGTTTAAAGGCTTATCACGTCGGAAATACCCGCGTATGGCAAGAGCGCGATTCGCATTTCGACGGATTCGCCTTGATGAACGGGGGAGAAATCACCCGCAACGATTTAGATATTATTTCCAACGGCGAAGGCACATCCAGTACGATGAACGGGTTTTACGGCGTCAATGGCAAACAATTTGTCGATAATCATTCCAGCATGGATCACCGCAGCCCCCATTGCACCAGCAATCAGCTTTACAAGGGCATATTAAACGGTGCGTCCAACGCCTCGTTTAACGGTAAGATTTTTGTACGGCAAATCGCGCAAAAAACCAATTCTTATCAGCTTAATAAAAACTTAGTGCTGGGAATCGACTGCAAGGTCAACACCAAGCCGCAACTGGAAATTTTTGCCGATGATGTCAAATGCACCCACGGTGCCACGATTGGGCAACTCAACGAAGACGAAATTTTTTACTTGCAATCCCGCGGCATTTCAAAAAAGACGGCCGTCAAACTTCTGGCGCACGGGTTTGTCGAGGACATCATCACCAAAATCCATAATCCCTCGATCCAGGACAAACTCAATATCCTGCTCGAGCCGACCTTTGCAGCTCTGGAGTAATCCCCGTGGCCAAAGCTTTTGACGTTAAAAATATCCGCAAAGATTTTCCCAACCTTTCTATCACGGTTCGTGGGCGGCCACTAGTTTATCTAGACAATGCGGCGACGACCATGAAACCGCAAAGTGTTATCGACCGCCTCGTAGAATATTATTCTCACGAAAACTCCAATGTGCATCGCGGAGTCCATTATTTGAGCGAAAAGGCGACTGCCGAATTTGAAAAGGCGCGCGAAAAAGTCCGCCAATTTCTTAACGCCGCAAAACTTTCGGAAATCATTTTTACCAAAGGCACGACCGATTCCATTAATCTAGTCGTCAGCAGTTATGGCCGGGCTTTTTTGAAAAAGGGTGATGAAATCATTATCAGCGCGATGGAGCATCATTCCAATATTGTACCGTGGCAAATTCTCTGTGAAGAAAAAGGGACGGTTCTTAAGGTCATCCCTCTTGATGAAACAGGAGCGTATTCCGTCTCAGATTTTAAGAAAATTCTCAGTCCCAGGACAAAATTTGTTTCTTTGGTTTATATTTCCAATTCCTTAGGCACAATCAATCCTATCCCTGAAATCATCAAAATCAGCCATAGCCATAGTATCCCCGTCTTAGTCGACGGAGCGCAAACCGTCAATCATAGGCCCGTGGACGTGCAAAAACTGGACTGCGACTTTCTCGCTTTTTCCGGTCATAAATTGTTTGGACCGACGGGTGTAGGCGTGCTTTACGGTAAAGCCGACCTGCTGAATAAAATGCCGCCCTATCAGGGCGGCGGGGACATGATCGCTTCGGTCACGCTTGAAAAAACAACCTACAATGTCTTGCCTTATAAATTTGAAGCCGGAACTCCCCATATCGCCGGTGTTATCGCTTTGGGTACGGCCATTGATTATATCAATACGATCGGTTTTGAAAAAATCATGCCGTATGAGGAGGAACTTTTGGCGTACGGCACAAAAGCCTTAAAGAAAATCCCGCATTTGCGCATGATTGGGACCGCTAAGAACAAGGCCGCGATTTTATCTTTTGTGCTTCCCAATATTCACGCCCATGACCTAGGAACTCTCGTTGATGAACAAGGTGTCGCCATTCGCACGGGACATCATTGCACCCAGCCGGTCATGAAACATTTTTGCGTTCCGGCGACATCGCGGGCATCCCTGGCCTTTTATAACACGACCCAAGACATCGACCGCTTGGTCGAATCTATTATCAAAGCCAATAAAATATTTTCTAAAAACATATGAGCGAAAACAGCCGCGCAGAACTTTATCAGCAAGTCATTTTAGAGCATCATCACAAGCCCCGGAATTTTGGCGAACTCACCGATGCAACCCATGACGCTGAAGGCTATAATCCCTTGTGCGGTGACCATCTGCATATTTATCTGCATGTGGATGACAAAAACATGATCGACAAAGTTGCCTTCAATGGAGATGGCTGTGCTATTTCCCGCGCATCGGCATCGATGATGACCGTCGCCCTTCAAGGCAAATCCCTCGAAGAAGCTCAAAAACTTTTTACGCAGTTTCATCAATTGATTCTTGGTCACTTAAAACCGGAAAAAGATCCGAATCATTTAGGAAAACTTGCCATTTTTTCCGGTATTTGGCAATATCCCTCACGAGTCAAATGCGCCAGCCTCGCTTGGCATACCATGAAGGGCGCTTTAGAAAAAACCAAAACTATTTCCACCGAATAAAATGTTCTCCTTTAAAGAACAAAGCATCCCGGAAACCCCGCAGGATAAATTTTTTTCTTATTTTTGTCTGAGTGCCACTTTGTTTTTGTCGTTCATGATCCATGTCCAAGCCTTATATAGGGGATGGAGTTTGATGCAGGATGAAGCGCTTTACGCTTGGTATGCAAATAACATTCATGCCTCGGCCGCCTTTTTATTTTCTCCCGAACTCTGGCAATGCCATCCTCCGCTTTTTTCCCTGATCTTGCAGCTGGGACATTTTGTCAGTCCTCCGGAAATGGGTTACCGGATGGTCTGTCTGTTGATCAGCCTTTTAGGGATTTTTGCCATTTTCCGTTTAGGAAAAAAAATCGCCGGGACTTTCTTGGGAATATTTGCCGCTATCGCCCTGACCTTTAATGATATTTATTTTTGGTACTGGGAGACGATTCCGGTGCTAATTAGCTAATAATTTGTAATTTACCGTCTATGAAAAGCGGGTATAATCCTGAAGGCTAAGACGTTTACTGATTTTATCAGTGTCCTAGGAAAGGATTTTACCCCGCATATGGTTA
>JANPFV010000034.1:0-2577 GCA_031423615.1 Candidatus Omnitrophota bacterium | reverse complement strand
CTTAAATCTTTTTTCCATGTTCGCTAAAAACAATAACATCAAAAAAATACCAAGGTCTTTTATGGCCTTTTTATCCGATTCCCTCGTGGGATTCGTTTAGCGATGCTAATTTTTGTCATCAAAAATGTCTAAAGTCGAGTTAAAGTGGATAGAATAAAAGTTGCAAGGTCCGCTTAAATGGGATTGGGAATCACACGATAAAGTGAAAATGTTTCATTTTCATAAAGAGGTTCCAGAACATCGGTTTTGCGTGGCTTTAAATATTTCATAAAAACAATATAGTTGATTTTATATTTTAAAATAGCATTTTGTAAAGCCGGCTTGATGTCCCCGTCGACAAGGACCTTGAAATGTTCCACATCTTTGAGCCGTTTCTGCCACTCCAGCGCGGCGCGATAATTAAAGCCGATCACTCCGCAATCCCGGTAACAGACCAGGACTTTTCGCTCGGAAAAAATGCGAAAGCCGCCCATTTCCATATCATTGGGAGTTAAAATCATTGCATTCTTGGGTGTATTTTGGCGCACATAGTTTTGCATATCAATCCAATTGCGTTGCAATTGCCAGAAGCCGCCGCCTTTTTGTTCAATCTGGAGGCGCAGTTTGTGGTAATAAATGCTGTTGATTGTGATCACAAAAAATGGAATGATCACAATTGCGTTCCTCAGGAAAGGATGCTTTGTCAAACAATAAGCCAGATAAAACAGCACTGCTATCGTCGCGATAATATAGAAACTCAGCAGAGCCGAATGACCGATTCCGGCAAACCCATGGAACCGCAAAAGTGAGTATAAAATGACGGCAAGAACACTTATTTCGAAAGGTCCGCTTTGCGATTTTTTAACCAGTAAAAGTGTTGTATAGCCAATGAGAATGAATTGCATGAATTGGAGGTTACGCACGAGATTTAAATCCAGCACCATGCGGATGGGAAAGACATAGGAAAAAATGCCGGCCAGCAATAAGAACAAACATCCTCCGATGATGAAAGCGTGGGCCTTGGGGTCTTTGCGAAAATCGGGATTGGCAAAGAAATTCAGGGCCCAGAGCCCCAGCACGGGCCAATAGGCTTGGGTCCCTTTTAAGAAGATTGAAAAATGATGTAGCATTTCGTGCAGCGGCACGATGTCAAATGGAAATGTCGCCGGACAAGCGAGGTAATAAAGCTGAATCCAATCGTGATAAAGATGGGGCTCGGTGGGTTGATGGAGGAAAAGACGTTTAAATGTCCAGAGGATAAACGGCAAACTGAAGAACAAAAAAAGCCCTGCCGATTTTAAAAATATTTTTCCGCGGTCCTCCCCTATTTTCCACAAAAGATAAAGTGACATATAACAGAACGGAAACAAACTGTAGAGCGCGTGAAAATTTGCCGCAACGCCAAACAGAATCGCAGCGCGGGTATAACGGTTTTTGTAAAAGTAATACATCGCCGCCATGATGATGGCCAAAGCAAATTCCTGATGAGAAAATGTACGATACAAGAATTCTTCCACGCGAAAAACAAGGATGAATGACATGACGCATAAGGCCGCTGTGAGTCGATTGCGGGTGATCACCTTCCAAAGTTTGTAGGCATAAAAAAATAAAAAGAAACGGCTGATAAGATACAAAATGAAGTAGGCCGTCGGGACTTGGTCGGTGGTGATGCATTTCGCGAGGAGGGGAAAAAGGTAGGATGTGAAATTGGCTTTGAGCGCATCGACGTAATAGTCGCCGGGATAAAGCTGGGGGTCGATGAGGCTCTTGAGCAAAGGGATTTCGAGATGTTGATCGTCCCAGGCGTAGGTATAACCATTGGTGAGGAGAAAAATTAAAAAAAGCCCCAAACTGACGATCCAGTCATTTTTGAGGAAGGCTTTTAATTTTTCAATGCGGGGCATGAGTTCAAAGAAGCGGTTGTAGAAATGGAGCGGGAGAAGGGAATCGAACCCTCGTGACCAGCTTGGAAGGCTAGCGTTCTACCACTGAACTACTCCCGCAAAAACTTTGCTTAAAAGAAAAGGCTATTACCTTAAAAAATTTTGCATAAATACTTGCACAACACTTTTATCAATAAAATGGGCAGAGCAGGATTCGAACCTACGAAGGCAAAGCCAGCAGATTTACAGTCTGCCCCCGTTGACCACTTGGGTATCTGCCCATAATTACCTTAAAAAAACTATCCATTCGGCGTTTAGAGGAGAACCCTCAGCTCGCCTGCGAGCTAATATTTATTATTAAGAAGCTGGCGAGAGGAATTGAACCCCCGGCCGGCTGATTACAAATCAGCTGCTCTACCAACTGAGCTACGCCAGCAGTGTTAAATCATCTTAATACAACTCAGCCCAATGGCAATAATAACTAAAAAGAACAATTCAATGTCTCAAACAATGAAAACAGAAGGACTTTATACCAGATTTTTCCTCGGCTGTAAAGGATTTATGGAAGGTGTCGCAGGGCGTACGCATCTAAATCTCGCACAGCAGCGTCTCCAGGAAGGAATTATCCCAGCCTGCCCGTTTCATCTTTACCTTTATCCCCCGCTTATTATGCTTGATGCGTTTTAAAATACTCAGCGCCAGACGCCTTAATATC
>JANPFV010000033.1:0-8015 GCA_031423615.1 Candidatus Omnitrophota bacterium | reverse complement strand
AATCTTTTTTCCATGTTCGCTAAAAACAATAACATCAAAAAAATACCAAGGTCTTTTATGGCCTTTTTATCCGATTCCCTCGTGGGATTCGTTTAGCGATGCTAATTTTTGTCATCAAAAATGTCTAAAGTCGAGTATATGTATTGTAATAATTACTTAGCATTGCAATATGATTCGCCCAAAATTATATTCGATAAATCTTTTAATGGCGATTTTTGGAAGGGTACTCTTAAATCCAATTTCATTACATTAAAAGTGAAAGATTATACCGAAGGACAAAAAGTAATTGTTTTGGGGAAAATAGTTTATATCCCTCACCCGGGAATGAATATCTGTCCCCTCCAGCTTAAAACAGGACCCTTTGGAGATCGCGAGTTATGTATTTTAAATGAATCACGATTTGATATAAAAGAATTTGATGGGAAACAAGTGCAGGTGGATGGATTATTAAAGGATCAAGCTTATAACCCAGCTCTCCAATCAAGTCATCGCGAATTAACTGTTGAATCAATACGAGTGATAACGAAATAAACGCAACGGAAAAACGGAACGTTTCTAAATTAACATTTGTGAATGTGTGGTTTGTGGTTACACAATGCAACCTAAACAAGAATTTCCCCCTCCCTAACCCTCCCCACAAGGGGGAGGGAATGTAATGGTAAAATCCCCACAAGGGGGAGGGAATTTGTAAAATCTCAGTAATTTTAAAATCAGTATTGGATAAAAATATGCGAATTTTAGGCGGGACGTTTAGGGGACGAAATATTTATATGCCGGCGGTGATACGGCCGACACAAAATGTCACTAAGCAGGCTATTTTTAATTTGCTCGGCCATGATTTTTCGGGCTTAGAAGTTTTGGAGCTTTTTGCCGGCAGCGGTGCTGTGGGAATTGAGGCCCTTTCCCGCGGAGCCAAAAAGGTGACTTTTGTTGAGCATGATCCCAAATGTATCGAAGTGATACGCAAAAATTTAGAACTTCTGGGCTATGATCTTGGGTTGCAAAGGGAACCCGTCTGCGAGGTTATCCCTACCGATGCTTTTGCGGCAATCAAAGGTTTCGCTGACCGCAAGCGTAAATTTGACATCATTTTTTTTGACCCGCCTTATGGCCTCGACTTGGGGAAAAAAGCCTTGAAAACCCTAGGGGCCTATGATATATTACATCCCAATTGTTTTGTCGTCGTGGAATACTCTAAACGTGAGCGATTGCCCGACTTAGAAGAGAATTTCAAACTGGTGACCCAACGGCAATATGGCAAATCCTTTCTTGCTGTTTTTCAAGCCGTAATGACTACTCAGTAATAATTTTATGCCGAAAACTGCGATATATCCGGGGAGTTTTGACCCTGTGACCAATGGTCATATTGATCTCATTTCACGCGCCGCCAAGATTTTTGATAAGGTTATTGTGGCAGTGGCCCATAATTACCACAAAAAGCCCATTTTTACGACACCCGAACGGGTCAAAATGCTTAAGGAAGCAACGGAGGGAATCAAGGGTGTTACGGTAGAAAGTTTTGAAGGGCTAGTCATTGAATACGCGCGTAAGAAAAAGGTCAATGTCCTGATTCGTGGTCTGCGGATGATTTCGGATTTTGAATATGAATTCCAAATGGCCTTGACCAATCGGAGATTGGCTCCCGATGTTGAAACCATTTTTTTAATGCCTTCCGAAAGCTATGCTTTTTTGTCTTCGACATTGTTGAAAGAGGCTGCGGCTCTGGGCGCGGATGTCTCTCAGTTTGTTCCGAAATTTGTGGAACGTCCGTTAAAGGAGCGTTTGCGACGGTGAAGATCAAGATCAAAGAAATTCCGCGTACAGGTTTGGAAATTAAGGAAAGCGTCAAGGCTGAGGAAATTGGATTTCGCGATGATGAAATGAAAGTGATTTCACCGCTTAAGGTTCGCGGCGAAGTTCATAAAGCCCGCGATGTGGTCAATGCCAAAGTTGAAGTGGCCGGGAAATACGAATTTTCCTGCGCGAGGTGTTTGGAACCGGTTGTGCTTTCTCGGAAGGATGTTTTCGCCATTCATGTGGAGATCGAACCGACGATGGATTTTGTGGATTTAGGCGAGGAAATTCGCCAGGAAATGCTTTTAGACATTTCGACTATTGTACTGTGCAAAGAGAATTGTAAAGGGATTTGCCCGGTTTGCGGGGCGAATTTAAATTTAGAAAAGTGCAAGTGTAAATAACTAATATCCCGATTCGGCTGCTAGGCCGCAGCCTCACGGGATTAATTCGTGCGGCTGACTTGACGTCGCCTTCGGCGCCGTAAGTCAGGCACTCATTTAAGGAGCTTCAAATGCCATTACCAAAAAGACAACATTCCGTGCAGCGCGGTCGTAAACGCCGGACCCACTGGAAGGCGCGTATTTCCGGTTTAAGTGCATGCTCAAATTGTAAAAAGCCGATTCTCTCTCACCGCGTTTGCCCGTTTTGCGGTTATTATGGCGGCAAACCCGTCGTCGTAAAGATTATCAAAGAGAAAAAAGATAAAAAACAAAATTAGTTTTGTTTTTTTATATGGATTTTTTTACTCCCCCACCTCGGTTAAAACACAGAAGGTGGGTTGGGGAACAAAATCCTATGGAGTTGTAATACCGAGGAGCTCATTGTGAAAATTGTCGTTGATGCCATGGGTGGTGATCACGCCCCCCAAGCGGTGATTGCCGGTGTTGTTGAGGCCATTAATGAATTTGATATCAAAATTGTTCTGGTCGGACGGAAATCTGAGATCGAGTCAGAATTAAAGAAGTATCGGTATTCCCCGGAACGCATTGAGATTGTGCATACGGATGAAATTGTCGGCATGGATGAACCCGCGACCAATGTCCTGCGCAAAAAACGAAATTCTTCTATCAGTGTCGGCGTTAATTTTTTAAAAGATCCGCAGTATCATGCCTTTATCAGCGCCGGAAATACCGGTGCGGTAGTGGCGGCCTCTACGATTAACCTGGGCATGATTCCCGGCGTCGAGCGACCGGCGATCGGCCTGACCATTCCTACTCTTAAAGGATTTTCTTTTTTAATAGACGTTGGCGCCAATACCGATCCTAAGCCGCAGCATCTTTTGCATAACGCGCAGATGGCGGCGGTTTATGTCCGGGAAGTGTTGGATCGGCCTAATCCCACTGTAGGACTTTTGAATATAGGCGAGGAATCGACTAAGGGCACGGATTTTGTCAAAGAAATCCATAAGTTGATGAGCGAGAAGGTCAAGAATTTTATCGGCAATACGGAAGCCAATGAGGTTTTTACCGGTAAGGCCGATTGCATTATTTGCGATGGTTTTGTGGGTAATATCGTTTTGAAGATTTCCGAAGGGCTCATGGAAAGTGCGGGCACCCTGATGAATCGCGAAATCAAAAAAAGTTTCATTGCGATTTTTGGCGCATTCTTGGTTAAATCCAAATTGATGAATGTCAAAAAACAAGTTGATTATTCAGAATATGGCGGCGCCCCGCTTTTAGGTGTGAATGGAATTGTGATGATCAGTCACGGCCGCTCGACTCCTAAGGCCATTAAAAATGCCATCAAAGCCACGATGCGCGAAGTTGATCATGGTATTATCGCGGCCATGCAAAAGGAAATCTCAGGTCCTCTATGAAAAATATCGGGATTATTTCCGTCGGAAGTTTTGTGCCTCAGAAGGTTTTGAGCAATTTTGATCTTGAAAAAATGGTTGAGACAAGCGATGAATGGATCACCACTCGCACCGGCATAAAGGAACGCCGCATCGCGGCGAAGGGTGAGCGCAATAGTCATTTGGCTATCAGGGCGGCGCAAGATGCTTTGAAGCGCGCGAATTTTGATGCCGCGAAATTGGATTTGATTATTGTCGCGACGATCAGCCCGGATAGCAATTTCCCGTCGGTCGCTTGTCTGGTGCAAAAAGCCATCGGCGCCGAGCGGGCCGCGGCTTTTGACGTGAGCGCGGCGTGTGCAGGATTTTTATTTGCGTTGACCACCGCTAAGCAATATCTTTTAAGCGGCATGTTTAAAAATGCTTTGGTCATTGCCTCGGAAAAAATTACTTCCTTGATAGATTGGTCTGATCGTAACACCTGCGTGCTCTTTGGCGACGGAGCAGGGGCATGCTTACTCGGCCCGGTAACCGGTGAGCGCGGAATTATCGCGGATTATCTGCACTCCCAGGGCGAGCATAATGAATTGATGCAGGTCATCGTTGAGGACCGGGAATCTTTGAGTACCAAAACAAAAATGATGGCCATGCCCTATGTTTTAATGCAGGGACAAGAACTTTTCAAGATCGCGGTCAATTCCATGGCTGATGCGGTGAAGATTGCCGTTAAAAAAGCCGGTCTTAAACTTTCCGATATCGACTGTGTCGTTCCTCATCAGGCCAATGATCGCATTATTAGCGCGGTGGCCAAAAAGTTGAAACTGCCGAAGGAAAAAATTTTTATCAATATTGACCGTTACGGCAACATGTCCGCCGCGTCCATTGCCGTTGCCCTTTTTGAAGCTGTTAATGAGAAGCGGATCAAGAAGGGTAGCTGTGTTGTTTTGGTCGCTTTTGGCGCGGGACTGGTAACCGCGGCGACGGTGATGCGCTGGTAATTCAGAAATTTACTGGTCAATAACACAGGTAAGAATGCAATTATAAGTTATGAAAGACGTGGCATTAATTTTTCCGGGACAAGGCGCGCAGAAAGTCGGTATGGGTGCGGAGTTTTATCAGAGCTCGTCGGCGGCCAAGGAGATTTTCGATGAAGCGGATGGTCTTTTAAAAAATGGTTTGCGCGACGTTATTTTAAATGGTCCGCAAGAGAAATTGACTGCTACGGCGTATTGCCAGCCGGCCATTTTGACTATGAGTATTGCAGTTTTAAAAAGTTTTGAATCCCACCCGAAGTTTCAAAACCTCAATATTAAATTTACTGCGGGTTTAAGTCTCGGAGAATATTCCGCATTGGCCGCAGCATCGGCGATGTCTTTTGCCGATACTTTGCGTTTGGTTGAGCGCCGGGCATTTTTTATGGAAGAAGCCACGAAGCTGCGTAAGGGAAAGATGGCGGCCATTATCGGTTTGCAGGGAAATATTGTTTCTAAGGTTTGTTCGGAAACGGGTGCGGAAGTCGCAAATTTTAATTCACCTGAGCAGATTGTTATTACGGGAGATGCTGCAAAAGTTGATGAGGCCTTAGAAAGGCTGAGGTCCGCCGGTGCTAAAAGTATTATCCCTTTGGATGTGAGCGGTGCATTTCATTCCACCTTAATGCAACCGGCTGCAGATAAATTTGTTGCTGAACTTTTTAATATCAAAATTAAGGCTCCTCTTATTCCCATTGTTAGTAATGTCGATGCTTCTCCTTCGTCCGATCCGGTTAATATCCAAAAAAATCTGGGATTGCAAATTACCTCTTCGGTCCAATGGGTCTCCTCCGTCGAGTATATGGCCAGACAGGGCATAGAAGATTTTATTGAAATCGGACCGGGCAAAGTTTTAAAAGGCCTCATTCGCCGCATCAATTCCAACTTGCGGGTTCACAATATCGAAAAGCCGGAAGATATAACCGCCCTGACTCTTTAAAATTCCCGTCGGAAATATTAAATTCTATTCTTGACGGAAGCCAATTTTACTGGCTATAATTGGGTGTCTCAAGTTCAGAAAGTGCTGTATCCTAAGTATTTATTTCGTCCGGCCATTGGGCCGAGGCCTAACACGCGCACTGTTTGACACCTATGCTTACTCACAGCCCGTTAGAAGTGTTGTTGCCGCAAGCTTATTCTTCTCTTTTATTTGATCGCCTTAAAGTTATTTATCCAAGCCAAAGCCTCCTACAATTTAAGAATATAATTTATATCGAATGGACGTTGACTCAGCATAACGAGCGTTTGAGTCATAACCGCAACGAATTCTTAATCAAAGCCGCCGCCAAGGCGGCTTTAGGCTTTCTATTGCGACTTTTTAAAAAATAAAAAGTTAATCAACAAAAAGG
Organism: Candidatus Omnitrophota bacterium; assembly: GCA_031423615.1. Lineage (GTDB taxonomy): Bacteria > Omnitrophota > Gorgyraeia > Zapsychrales > JANLHA01 > JADLGJ01. The sequence continues at coordinate 2,046 of JANPFV010000033.1, read as the reverse complement.
AGAAAAAATAATGACTTGCCGGATCCCCTTCTTAGCGTGCGCTATATTTGTATGCTGCGTATTGATTTCAAAGAATTCCTTTGCCGCTGGTTCCGGTGCTTTCCGTGCGGAAACGCCCGATGCGGGGGCCTATGGAAAAGGATCGGCCTTTGTGGGGGAGGCCAATACACCAGCGGCCATTTATTACAATCCGGCCGGCCTTAATCAAATGAAGACGGCGGGAATCTCCGTGGGAACGACTTTTATAGCCCCGCAATTTAATTATTCTTCGTCGAGTGATGATGTCCAAATGCGCCGTAATACATTTTGGATTCCCCATCTTTATGCTACCGTTCCCATTACTAATAAATTTGCGGTGGGCGTCGGGGAAACTTCCTATTTTGGTTTAGGGACACAATGGGCCGATGACAGCCCTCTGCGCTACATTGCGACAGAATCGGTCATTGAAAATAAGGATTATATGTTTGCCGCCTCTTACCAAGCTTCAAATCATTGGTCTTTCGCCGTAAGCGCCGATTTAGACGATTCCAAGGCCGAAAAAAATAGGAAATTACTTCAAACGGGTGGTACGGACGGGGATTTAAAGCTTAAGGGTGCAGATGCCGCCTGGGGATACCGTTTGGCAGCGATGTTCAAACTAAATGATCAAAATCAATTCGGTTTAATGTATCGCAGCCGTATCTTCCATAAGTATGAGGGGAATGCTTATTTGGATAATTTAAATAATAACGGGAATTTTTATCAAACAATTTTTGGCGACACTTCTTATAAAACTAAAATATCGGAAAAGTTTGCTTTGCCGCAAAGTATCGTTCTGGGGTATAGCTTTAAAACGAAAAACAAATGGACTTTTAATTTTGATGTGGAGTGGATGGATTGGTCTAGTATTAAAAGGGAAGCGATTAATTTTCTGGATGAAACCGATCCCACCCGCCTGGCCGTTCTTAATACGGGAAATCCCACTTCTAGAAATTGGGAATCGGTTTGGTCCGAGGCGGTCGGTGCGGAATATGCGGTCAATGATCGCTTTCGGCTGCGGACGGGATATGTTCATCATTCCAATCCTATTCCTGAAGAAACTTTCGACCCCAGTTTACCTGATGCTAACTCTCACGGTCTTTCCGCAGGGTGGGGTTACGACGTTACAAAACATTTGACTGTTGACTTAGGTTACTCTTTCATTGTTTATGAACGTCGTAACATTGATAACACCGTCGGAAATATTTTCGGTGCCAATGTGGATGGAAAATATACGGCCTATCTGAATGTGGCCTTAATGACGCTAAGTTATAAATTCTAATTATCTGGAGATAACTCTATGGAAGCAAAAATTCAAAATTCTGAAGTTTTTGAAGATTTTTTGTGCTGTAGGGTCCCCGATCTATTGCGAAATAGATATAAAGACAGAAAGATTTTCTGTAAATTAAACTTTGAGGATATACAAAAAACCGTGAATTTTACTCCCCCTTTTTTGAGGACCCAAAGATTAATAATATTTGGCGAAACTTTTCTTGACTCTTCCAGTATTGGGGTGGGGACGGTTTGGCCGGAAGATATGGAAGGTCATTATAATAATACAATTTACTTGGCATTTGCCGGACGACTGATGCCTTCAACTGCAACAATCCATTTGGCTCATTTTTTCCCCAACTCGAGTCCGCAGGCTGTGGAGGGACAAAGTATCCGGCTTGATAAAGAAGCGTTAAACGGTGGTTTACTCCAACCCGGCAAGAAGGGATCCACATTTTATGTTGAAACAAAAGTAACAAAAAAGAAATTGAATCTGGTCTTTGTTGAAACAAATATAATGTTCGGCCAAGCAAAATTTGGTTTAATCGAAAATTTAAAATTCATTTTAACGGTGCGCCATTCATTCAATAACTCAATTGTGATACCCGAGGTTGGCTGAGCAGGACAGGTAAAAACCCTGCTTTGGGAAAGTGGGCATTTAAAGGCTCAAATAAACCCCATGGATATTCGCCCCTATCTGCTTTTTGGTTGCTCTTTTTTATTCTTGTGCTTTGGTTTTTTAATTCTTTTAAAGTC
>JANPFV010000032.1:0-35123 GCA_031423615.1 Candidatus Omnitrophota bacterium | reverse complement strand
CCGACGATCAAAGGCGAGCCGAGACGGGCCGCAATTAACGTGTCCGGATAATCGCGGCAAAGAATGCCTAACGCAAAAGAGCCTTTCAGTTCTTTAAGCGTCTCCTGTACCGCGGCCAAAAAATCTCCCTGATAATGCTCTTCAATCAAATGCGAAACAACTTCCGTGTCGGTCTGGGAAAGAAATTTGTGGCCTTTTTGCAAAAGATGAGTTTTTAGATCTTCGTAATTTTCAATGATCCCGTTATGGACGACGAGGATTTTTTGCGTACAGTCAAAGTGCGGATGAGCGTTGGCTTTTGTCGGGGCGCCGTGCGTCGCCCAGCGGCTATGGGAAATCCCCATATGGGCTGGCGGCAAACCATGGGACGCAATCAAATCTTTTAATGCCTTGATCTTGCCAGGTGTTTTTAAAATTTCGATTTTGGATTCTGCGAGGGAAATAACCCCGATCCCACTCGAGTCATAGCCGCGATATTCCAACTTCTCTAAGCCTGCGATGAGAAGCGAAGCGGCATTGCGATGACCCACATATCCGGTGATCCCGCACATGATATTCGCTTAAACTTTTTTAGCTTTAGCCACAAAAGCGGCCTTAGCTGTAGCTGTTTTTTTTGCTTTAGCAGATTTAGCTGTATTTTTAGCCTTGGGGGCTTTCACTTTAACCGGACGAACATTGACAACCGTCATGGGCAAACCATGAGAATTGCGCTTATGCGTAAAATAAACCTCACCGGCCGACACGGCGGTTAAACTCATACGCCCAACGACGTTTAAGCCCGGCTTCCATTTGTCACCCTGACGGGTCAACAAAGCCCCGGCCTTAATGATTTGTCCGCCGGAAACCTTGATTCCTGCTGTTTCGCGATAAAACTTTGATGAAATTCCACCTTTACGTGCCATGCTGCCTCCTCAAACCATAATCCAGGTCATTATTTGAATTTAAAATCGAAGGGAGTTATAGTAGCAGAATTCGATTTATTTGTAAACAATCTTGGCTGGGCCGTGTGAGCCGCCTATGAGAAAAAATAAAGAAGCCATAAGTCACGATCGCGATCTATGGCTTCCTTACTTATATTCTTCTAAATCCCTCAGTAATTTTATTTCTTTCCAGCGTCCTCTATGCCATTCTTCAACATCTGAATATCCGGCTGGGTCATATGACCGTTTAAATAAAAAGCCGGTGTCCCGCGAACATTGACCTTGGTTGCCAACTCCATGTCGGTGGCCAGTACTTTTTCAAACTGGGCATCTTTTTCCTTAAGGTCCTTGCGGAATTTATCGACATTCAGCCCCAACGATTTAGCGAGCTCTTCATATTTCGCCGCATTGATACTGCTATTATCCTTAAGAATGGCGTCGACCATTTCCCAATACTTGCCTTGTTCCTTAGCTGCAAGAACAGCTTTAGCGGCAGGCTTGGCTTCCGGGTGAAACGGTAAAGGATAATTTTTCAAAACAAATTTGACCTTATCTGGAAAGGCTTTCAATAGCTCGTCGGCCAAACCATGAAACCGGCTGCAATACGGGCATTGAAAATCCGTAAAGACAACAAGGGTATTGGGTGCGTTCTTATTGCCGCGCACAGGAGAATCCCCTATTTCAATGTCATAAACTTTTTTCATTGCTTCTTCCATTTCCTTGCGCTGCTGTTCATAAGCGGCCTTCTGCTGCTTGATCTGGTCAATGATGGGTTTAGCGTCCGCTTCTAAAGAAGCCAATCGGGTCTCCAATTGCTGGATCTTGCTTTGCAAAGCTGACACATCGGCAATAGAACCCACGGCTACAGGCTCGGGAACCGAGGCAGAAAGATTGTGGGCAGCGGGGCGCGAATTATCGGATTTGGCCATCATCTTTTGATTAAGATCGATAATGTTTTCCTGCTTTAAGGCAATACGCTCAAGAATAGCATTGTTACTGTTTTGGACTCGTGAAAAAGCAAATACCAAAAATGCAAATACCAAAATCACTACGGCAGTGAACAATCGGTTAGACATAAAATTTCCTTTCGTTAATGTTCCTTAAATGAGTTTTTATTTTAAAGGATTAACCCCGCTATTTCAACCTCTATCTGCTAGAGATCAATGCCTCCATATCTCTCAACGATAAATTTGATATCCTCCCACCGTCGAGTACAGCCATATACAGCAATAATACAAATATCCTCGCCTTTCATCAAATATCCCACAAAGCACGACTGCGCTGCACGGGTATAACCGGTTTTTCCATAAATCTTGTGATTCCAGTTCGTCAGCAAGATTTTATTGTGACTTTTCAAAAGCACTGACCGTCCGCCGAGTGAAGTGATCTGCTGATAGCGAAGTTTAATGGCTTTACGAAAAAAATCATTTCCCAGGACCTTGGAGAATATTAAATACATATCGTAAGGGGTCGTGTACTGCGGACCCTTGCTCGGCAGGCCATTGGAGTTGACGAACTTTGTATTGACCGCTCCTATCTCTCGCGCCCGTTGGTTCATGATCTGCACAAAATCTTTTTCCGTTCCCGCTACCCCTTCGGCCAGGACCACACTGGCATCGTTGGCCGAATTCAGCAAAAGGGCGAATAAAAGGTCACGAACCTTAAATTGTTCGCCCACCTTCAAGTTGATTGTCGTTGGTTGGACGACAACCGCACGAGGACTCACCGTCAAAACCTGATCTAAGGATAACCTTTCTAAAACCAAAAGCGCCGTCATGACCTTGGTTGTACTCGCCGGTGGAACACGCAAATGAACATTTTTCCCGTAATAGCGTTTAACGGAAGTGGCATTAGAAAAAATCGCGGCGCGGGCCGAAACCCGCTCCCCTGTGCGCCGAAACTTCTTGGCCAAGGCCACATCCGGTAAAAACAAGTTTATCATAATGCTTACCACCATAAATAATTTGAGAAATTTAAATTTTCGCATATTATTAAGAACCCTTATTTTTTATACTGCCAGCCACCGCTTCACCGACGCGTTCGATAGCCAAAGCCACACCGCTCGTCGGCAAAGCATTGTGTCCATCCGCCTTGGCCACACACCATTGATCTCGTGTCTTTATGACCGCGACCCAGACATGTTGGGTTAAAAAAGGTTCCGCAACAATGAGCCGCACCAGTCCCAGATTTTGCCTTGGATCAAAAATAAAATCTTTAAAGATCACGGACGTCTCACCGACAATGTTTTCAAAAACAAAATGCCGGGGATCAAAATCCTTGGCAAAAAGTGCTCTCAATTCGATATCCTCGATGACCGCCGCGTCACGGGGTTCAGTCTTGACGAAATCCAATTGCCAAAACTTTTTCTGCCCGTCGGCAATCCACTTGCGTTCAAATTTTGTGTTAAATTGCGGGGCGATTGTTTCCACATGGGATTCAAAACCTGTTCCCTCGATTTCCCCGACGACCCATTCCAAATACGGACGCCAATCCGTTACCAGCTTGATGGAACCCTTATCACGGAGGCGACTGTTCAACAAAACCAAGAAATTTCGCGAAAATAAACGGTACTTGCTATGACTTTTTTTGGGCCACGGGCAAGGGAAAAGACACGTCACGTGATCTAACAACCGCGGTGGAAAAAACCGTTGCAAAGCCACGGTTGCATCGACCCTCAACAATCTTATATTTTCACCCAGCCTTTTCTTCTCGGGAGATTGGCGGACCGTCGCGATCTTGCTAAGACATCTGGCCATTCGGGCCCAGTCTTGTTCTATACCGATAAAATTTTCAGCGCTGTTCTGCCCGGCCTGCTGAATAAGAAATTCCCCGAAACCAAAACCGATTTCCAAATGCAAAGGACGATCGTTCCCGAACTGCTTATGCCAATCCACCGGACGGGGCAGATCATAATGTGATAAAAAAATCCCTTGAGGAAAGCGATTCGGATCAAAGGACACGCTACTGGTCCTTTAAATACTTGTTCACGTAATCCCAGCCTATACCGACAAGACGATCATTATAATAGACAAGCGGCGCAAGTTCATCATCCGAAATTTTATCATCTGCAATCTTAATACCAACCACATAATAATCCACAAGATAATCTTTTTTTCCCTTTTTGACTGTTTCGCTGCGCTGCGGATTAGGAAGGGTGATCGGCTTATACCGGCCGGAAGAATCATCGGCAAGACTGTAACCGCTGACAACTTCCTGGCCCAAGAGACTATCGACTTCACTCCGGCTCAAACCGGGGTGCAACTGGCTAAGGGAAATAAAACGTCTTTGCATGACTTCCACGCTCGCCATCGGTGATGGGGACACGCTGGCGCATCCGCCCCAAACCAAACCCAAACCTATTAAAATAAGCCTTTTCACAAATCCCCCTTATTTTTTTCGCATTAAATAATTTTTGATTTCCGGACGGGAAAGAAAATAAAAAACAAACGCAAAATAAACCATCACCGCCGCCCCATAGGCCAGCCCACCAGGTAAATAAAATTTATAGCCCGTGACGAAAATGGAAAAAGAATTATGAATCTTAGGACTGGGCAGAAAGTAAAGCTGTAAAAGATTAGGATTATGGGTCATCTGGCTTAAAGGAATAGTGCCGAATTTCATAAAAAGAATGACCGTCGTCTTCAAAACAATATCCAAACTCAAGGCCAGATACGTGATGAATCGGGCCAGCACAAATCGCTTTAATAAAAAAATTCCTGCCAAAGTGTAAAAAACCGCCGTAAAAACTTCCACGTTACAAATCATCCCAAAAATATAATCATGATACCACTTTGCATGAGGGGACCGGATCTTTTTAACGACCGGTCCTCCCGCCACCGATGTTCCGACGGATACAGCCTTGGTCAAAACAGGCTTGGGTGCGATCTCAGCACACCGCACCTGAATCGCCGTATACCAGGCAACCCCTAGAACAACAAAAAATATCGCCAAAACATTGATGACAATGGCCGGTGATTTCATCATCATTTCTCCTTTGATATTAATATGTTTTCTTTTCCTTAGATGATCCCCACATTTTTAAAAAATCGGCGTTGTCTCGCCTTAAAAGCCCCCCGGAAATCTTAAGGGGACTTTTCCCCGCCCTTTTCATTTTCAGAGCCGAAATAAAAAGCTCATTAAAACCTGCACTTTTGGCATCGTGAATGCGGGCGCCGAAATAAATTTTTTTCATCCCCGCCCAGTGGCAGGCGCTAAAGCACATAGGGCACGGCTCGCATGTTGTATAAATCACGCAATCCGACAAGCAGACGGTATCAAGTTTAAGGCAAGCACTGCGAATCGCCACCACTTCCGCGTGCGCGGTGATATCGGTCGTGGCCCAGACACGATTATGCTCGACAGCCACCACCTTTCCCCGACGGCCGTCTTGACGCACAATACAGGCGCCAAAAGGCGTCTGGCCCAGCTTAATCCCCTCCTCGGCTTTTTTCAAAGCCAGACGCATGAACCTTTCATCATTTTTGGTAAACGGGTTCATGATTTACTTCACCACAATCTTGCGTCCCATGGGAACTTGAACGGATTCTTCAGAAATATTATATTTCTTATAAAGGGTTTTTAATTTATTCTCAACAAGTTCTTTTTCATCCAGCAAATCGTAATAATCTTTTTCTGAAGCACCAGCCTCTTCCAGCAATTTATTAATCTGCTCTTCCTTCTGTTTTAACTCCTCCTGGGCCGTGGAGAGATGTTCCACCAAGTAGCGGTTTTTATCCGCCAGCTCTTTGGTCGCGTCTTCCGACGGAGAGGAAACGCGCCCTTGACGCTGGGCTTCCTCCAATTTCTTGGACAAAAAAACATTTTCCTGCTGGGCCGCCGATAAAGATAACGTGGCTTTATCGATCTCTTTTCGCATATCATCCATGCGGGCTTGCTTTTGGACGATAAGATTTTCCTGTTTTGCTAAATCTTTTTGCAGAGAAGCGATTTTTTCATCGCGTATTTTATTTTCCTCAGCGATGCGCTGGGTGATAGCCCCCTTGGTTTTTTCCGTTAGCTGATTAAGGGAAACGATCTTTTCTTCCAGCGGCGCGGTCGCGGCCGCCAACTTTTGCGCCGCCTCATTTTGCCATTGCGCCAGCTGATCCTCCAACTGCCGGACTCGGTTTTGTAGAACTTTTTGTTCCTGGGCTGCGCGGGCCGCGTAAGAATTGTCAGCCACACGGATCTTCTCCTGCAAATCCTTAATATTTTGCTCCAGCGGTTTGCGAGCTTCGGAAATTTTCTGCGATACAGATTGCTCATTCGCTTTTAATTTCTCCTCGAACGTTGCCTCTTTTGCCGCCAGATCTTTATTATTTTTCTGAAGAGCCGCGAGATCATTGACATTTTTTTCTTTTAACTGCATTAAATTGCGAGCATTGTCTTTTACCGCAGCCAACTCACCTTGCAAACTGGACAAAGCCTTGTCTTTTTCCGTGAGCTTTTTTGCGTTTTCATCCATCGCTACCTTCAAATCCCTTTGCATGGCCGTGAGTTGTTGAACGTAGGAAAATTTCGCTTTGGCAACCTCATCGGTAACCGAATCTCGAACATTTTTGATTTCACTGATCAAGGTATTTATTTTTTCCTGCAAAGGTTCCTTGGCGGCCGCCACTTGGGCCTCCACGGATTTCTGACTTTCATTGATCTGGGTTTGCAGTTTTAGAATATTTTGATTCAGCGGCTGAATCGCTTGCGCGACTTTCTCATCACTGAGCCGGTCAGCTTCTTTTAAACGATTCTGTAATTGCTGGATCGTATTGTTTAATAAAGTCTTTGTTTCTTCAATCTTTGCGGCTCCATTTTTATCTGCCATCTTTGTGTTTTCATCCCTTTTGCGGGTTTGAACATCAAAGTCCGATTTCACCTTGGCCAAAATACTTTCGGAATTGGCCCGGGCACTCTCCGCCTGCGCTTTAAGAGAAGCGATGGTGTCATTCAAACGCCGCTCGAGATCTTTCGCCGCTGTCAAATCTTTGGCGTGCTGATCTTTTTCCTGTTGCAGCTGAACAATCCTATTTTGCTTTTCCCCGACGGTCGTTTGTGCGGCTTCCCATTGTTTGCGTAAGGCCTTATTCTGCTCATTCAGCGAAGCCGTGGCTTGTGCTAAACGTCCATTCGCTGTTTCGTCGTTGGCCTTTATTTGGCTCTCCAGCGTGCGGATCTTTTCGCTCAACGGAATCTTAGCCTGCTCAATGGCCTTAACTTGACTGTCAGCCGAGGCTTTCAATTTGTTCTGTAAACTCTTATTTTCATCAACAAAAGATTTACGCGCTTCCGCGACCTTGGCCGCAATGGAATTCTCCATGTCCTTGTTCTGCGCCTGTAATATCGCAATTTGCTTTAACAAGGGCGTTTTGGCTTCTTCCATCCGGGCCGGAACATTATCCTGCTGGGCTTTCAGACGGTTTTCAAGTTCTTTGATTTTGGCCAGCAAGGGAGTTTGCGCTTCCGCAATTTTAGGCGCCAATGAATTTTGACTGGCTTGCAACTCCCGATCCAAGGTTTGCAGGGCTTTTTCCAAAGGAGCCCGCGCCATATTTGCTTTTTCAACGGCTGCAGCGTCCGCAGTTTTCAACTGATCCTGCAAAGATTGGACCTTTTCATTCTGGATTTTTTGCAATTGCGCAACTTGCTGAGCCGCCGCCGCATCCTTGCCACTCAGTTGTTTTTGTAAATCTTTGATCTGAATTTCAAGGGGCGCCTTGGCCGCGCTGATCCTCGACGGCAAAGCCTCTTCAGTCGCCTTAAGCCGCAAGGCCAAATCATCAATGTCCGTCATTAATGATTTGCGGGCTTCGGCAATCTTTTGCGGCACTTCTGTCTGCGCCACTTTCAATTGTGTCTGTAAAACTTCAATCTGTTTTAAAAGCGGTTCTTTGGCTTGGGTCATGGCCAGCGTTTGACCGTCCTGGACCGTTTGCAAATTTTTTTGCAATTCCGCGATCTGGCTTAACAAAGGCTTGCGGCCTTCTTCAATTCTTTGCGGCAAATTCTTTTGGGCGTCTCTCATCTGAATTTGTAAAGATTCCACTTGCTTTTGCAAGGGGGCTTTTTCAGCAGCTACGCGCGGAATTAAATCGGCGTCGGATTTTTTCAACCGTTCTTCCAAAGAAAAAATTCTTTTGGTCAACTCGGTATTCTCGTTGATTTTTACGTCAAAATTTTGAACGGCATTATTTTTTTCTTGAGACAACCTTTGATAAGCTTCATCTTTTACACGTAAAAGACGGCTATTCTCATTAAGTTTTGAATTCAACTGACTGAGTTGCTGTTCCAAAGGAGTCTTGACTTTCACAATTTCCGCAGAAAGAGAATCCTCACGGTCTTTAAGACGCGTTTGCAAAACTGCGATCGCCTTTTCCAGGGGCTGTTTGGCTTGATTGATCTGATCTTGAGTCTGTCCGTCGCTAACTTTCATTTTCTCAATGAGGAAATTGATCCGTTCCATCAATGGTTTCTTGGCTAGCTCGATCTGAGCACCGACACTGTCCTGTCCGGCTTTTAAACGGGCTTCCAGTTCCTTAATTTTATTTTGCAAAGGAGCCTGCGCATCGGCGATTTTCTTGGGCTCGACTTTTTCGCTGTCCTTTAATCTTTGCTGTAACTGGGCCATCTGTTCATTCAAAGGCTTCTGTATCTCGGAAACTTTTTGCGAAACCGAATTCTCCGTCGACTTTAACTGCGCCTGCAGCATTGCGGTTTGACTTTTTTCCTTGGCCAAACTCTTTTCTAAACCTTCTTTATCTTCATTCAGCGCATCAATTCGGGAACTCCCATCTTTAACAAATGTTCCCTTGACCTTAAGATCGTTTTGCAAACTCTCAATCTCATTCTGCAATTGTTCTATCTGGGCGGAATTATTATTTTTCTGCAATGCCAATTTCTCGGTCTGGGCTTCACTCAATTTATTTTGTAATCGCGCAATTTCCTGCTTAAGGGAAGACTGAATTTCTTGAGCCTGGATCTCTTGCGCCTTAATTTTTTCCGCAAACTTTATTGAATTCTCCTTGTTCTGGGCAGTATTCGCCGCCACTTCGGTCAAATACTGAACGCGCTGCTCTAAGAGTCGGTTTTTATCCATGACGGAATCTGCATCTTGCACCTTTTCCTTAAGAGAACTTATTTGCTCTTCCAGGGGACGTTTAGCTTCGCCGGCAATCTTAAGTTCCATTTTTGTGCTCGCTAATTGGTCCTGCAAAGTTTGAATTTTGCTTTCCAAAACCTTATCATTAGACGGAGATTTTAGAACGGGTCGACTTGCAACTTTAAGTTGTTCTTGCAATTCCTTGATCTGTTGTTTTAAAGACATTTGTTCCTGTTGGGATTTTTCCGTCATCATCGCCTTGGTCTCACGCAATTGCGATTCCAGAACAAGAATTTTATCCTGCAGCGGCTTTTTAATTTCTTCGACTTTAGGACCAATATCTTTTTTGGATTCAACCTTGCCTTTGGCCTCTAGCTGGCTTTTAAGCTCTTCTGCGGCACGGACTTGCTTTTCTAAATCCTTTTCCAAACGTTCTTTCTCAATATTTAAGGCTTCGATTTTAGCATTGCCGTCTTTCACAAAAGCGCCTTTGACTTGCAGATCAGCCTGTAAACTGGAAATCTGGGCCTGCAATTGATCGACTTGCGCAGTTTCATTTTTTTTCTGTGAATACATTTTTTCTGCGGCTTGTAAGCGGTCCTGCAATTTGATAATTTCTTCTTTCAAAAGCGCTTGGGATTCTGTAATTTTTTGAGGGACATTCTTTTGGGAAGCGCTCAACTGTTCTTTCAATCTGACGATCTCAGCCTGCAAGGGCTTTTTGGCTTCCTCGACTTGCGCAAACACATCCTTGGGGGCTGCGGCCAGATTAGTTTCAAGTTCTTTTATTTTATCTTTCAGGCTGTTCTGATCGTCGAAAGTTTTATTTGTCAGATCTTGCGACTGACGGAGTTTGTCCTGAAGGGCCTTGATCTGGGCTTTGAATGGAGCGATAATCTCATCGCTATTTTGAACCGGAACGCTGGATTTTTTTTCTAATTGTTCCCTTAAAGCTGTAATTTGCTCATTAAGGCTGGATTTTTCTTTGACGTGCTGGGCTTGACGTTCTTTGGCCGCCGTTAAATCATTTTGAAGATGGACGATTTTCTTTTCATAAGCATCGACGGATTCCGGTGCCGAACTCATTTGACTTTTCAGTTCTTTATTCTCTTTCATTAAAGCGTCATACCGCTGAATGAGCATGTCTAACTTTTGCGTCACATTGGATTTGGGCGCGCCTTCCTGACACCAACCGTCGACACCCCAGCTCAGCAACATCATGACGTTTAAAATAACAAAAATGATGCGCACATTCATAGCCGCTCCTTTGATTTAAGAAAGAAAAGAAAAAAACTGAATATGAATTTATTATATTATGAAAGAATTAAAGGTAAACCAAAAACCCCACCATTTTTATAACTTTTTCGATAGTCTTTTAAAATGAAAAAATTCTGTTCTGGGCCACCAGAGATTTGCTATACTCGATACCGGCATAAAAAGAATGCCTCAGGAGAAATATGGCTGTGGATGTTTGGCGCAATTTTATTAGTAAACCTCGCTTGAACACTTTCGTTTCCGACGTAGCCGAAGTGGGTTACTCTCATTATGGCCCGACCTTCGCGGTCTCCGGGACGCTCACCGCAGAAAACAAATTTGTGCTGGTCTACAATATCTGCACGGAAATTACGAACACCAATAAAAAAACCGCGCATTTTCTGGACTGGTTCGCCTTTCGTCCAACCCATCATGTTATGGGAAATTTCTCAGAACTAAACCTGAGCATGGCTTCTAAATTTACAATCGTCTCCGGAAAACCTTTAGAATACAATGTTCTTTTTATCGATAACGTGCGCTTTGCAGAAATGAAACCTCTTCTGAGCGCTGTTAAGGACACCTGGGAAAAGTTTTTGCCCATGGCTGAAAATAATAAGGAAGAACCCGAGGAACGCTCCAAAGCAGCCTTCGCAGAATTCTTAAAACTTGAAATTGTCACGGAAGCCACCGAACGCTTAAAGTCCCTGACTTACTGGGAACCCGCTTCCTATCTTGTCAAAATTCGCGTCACGACCAAAAACCCTAAACAGGTCTTTGATACAGAAAAATCTTTCCTTCTTGACGAGCCGTCGGCCCAATTGCTGTCTAACAATGCCACAAAAATCATTGCCAACATCTGCCAGCAATCTCAAGCTCAGTATGCCTGCGCCACTCCTTCCTTCGTCGTTAAAGAATGATCGCCGCAAAGAACTATTCCGCACGAAGTTTCCCTCCGGTAGTCACATAAAAAACTTTTTTGCCTCGCCCTTGCCAACCCTGAGGTTCAGCGCGAATAAAATACCCAAAATCACGAAAATCACAATTAAACCGATAACTTTTGAAAATTTGGCCGCAATAATCATGGACCAAATATTGCTGGGGAGGCAGGGTAAGAATTTTACTGCTCGCCGGATAAGTCCCGCCATGCTGGGATGCATAATTTTCCGCCGCAACCGAAAGGACAGCTAGGACTTTTTGCGCTTCCAATTCTTTATTAATAACCGGATGCTGGAGTTCCCACGATTTGACCAGACGTATGGCGCTATAAGGAATCATAAGCCACAGCGAAACCACGAGCAAGACGGGCAAAAGACCGGCCAAACCTATTTTATGGATTTTGGTCAAACCAACTCCGGTTAATACCAGACAAACTATTGTGGCCAGGCCATATCCTACACCAGGAACATAGACAAAAATGAAAGCCGGAGTCGCATAAGCCAAAACATGAAAAGTCTTTGAAAAATGAGATTCTTCTCCGAGAAAAGAAAATATTTTTGCAATGATAAAAGAAAGAAAAAATAATAAGAGCGGCATGATGGCCAAGATAAAAAGAATTCCAAAGAAAGAAGACCATAAAAAAATATGCGGGACAAGCGGACTGATCAAGGACAGAGAATTTATAAAACAAAAAACCAGCGCATCCTGATAAGACTCGCTGACAATAAGTTTTTCATAGTAATCGGCTGGACTTATGAGAGCTTCAACAAGCGTCATCCAAAAAGCTTTCGAATTCCCCCAACGTTCACGGTTTTGCCAAGGGATCTTTTTTTTAGGTAAAGCCGCCGCCATTTTATTTGTCCTTTTTCATGACTTCCATTTTTTGCAAAGAGGCTTCTTCATAACCCGGGTCAAGCTGTAAGGCCTTGGTAAAATCCGTGATCGCCAAATCATACTGGCGGCTCTGCGCATAAGCAAGACCGCGATTAAAATAAACGGCGGCATTCTTCGGATCTAAAACAATGGAGCGAGAAAAATCCTTGATGGCCGCTTCAAAACGTCCCCGTCGCGCATGAATGACCGCACGATTATTGATGGCATTGATCGCCCGCGGATCAAAACGGATAGCGCGATTAAAATCCTGCAGAGCTAAATCATCCTCGTTATTTAAAAAATGCGCCGTGCCTCGATTGCTGTAAGCTTCGGCGTAACCGGGAAGAAGCTGTAAAACCTTGGTATAATCCGCAATGGCCAATGCAGAACGTTGTGTCTCTCGGTACAGATTAGCGCGGTCAAAATAAGCTCCCCAAAAATCCGGTTTCAATTTTATGGCTTTGGTATATTCGACAATAGCTTCATCAAAATGCCGTGCGTCCTTAAAAATCATGGCCATATTGCTGTGGGCATAAGCATTGTCTTTGAGGGAAATGGCCTTGCGGTAGTCGGATAAAGCGGAAAGAAGATCTTTTTTTTCCTGGTAAGCCGCGCCGCGTTGAACATAAGCCAGAGCTAGCTGCGGGGATTGTTTGATAACGTCCGACCAGAGGTTCGCGCCGTCCCGCCATGCACGGCATTGCAAAAAAGTTTTTGTCCCCAACAATAGCGCCAAAAAGACTAAGGCTACAATTGCATTTTTAGGAACATTGGACTGCTGTTTTTTATTTTCGATAAGCCCCGCGAATCCCGCCCCCAATAAGGCGCAAAAACCAAGACTAGGCAAATACATAAAACGGTCGGACACCGGATTGATATTCTCCACATCATCAAAACGCAAAAGAAAAAAAATGGAAAAGAAATAAAATAATATTGCAAAGACAAACAACCGGTTCCGCCGGAAATAAAAAACAGAAAAAAGCAGGCCGCAAAAAAATAATGCCGAAAGAAAGAAATGCGGATTGTTCCACGAAAGAGGCTGGGGATATTGATAAAATACAATCAAGTTGTCCGGCCTGAAGAATTTATCGATATAAAAAACGAAACACCATATCCACAGCATCAGAGCTTCGCTGACGGAGCGCCAAGGAACGCGCGCATTGTGAAGATAGGTGATTCCGGCGATGACGCTCCCAACGACAACATAAGGAATTTTTTCTAAAAGATTTTTTTCCCATCCGCGTCCCGTCCACCAATCCCATAGCAATAAAATCAGCGGCAAACTCAAAGCCATCGGTTTGGCCAAAACGCTCAAAAAACACAATCCGACACTCAGCCAGTAATAAATTCTATTTTGTGATTGGGCATATTGCACGTACTGCAAAAGTGCTAGCATATAAAATAAAGCGTAAAGCACATCCTTGCGTTCCGTGATCCACGCCACCGACTCCACATGCAAAGGATGAATGCCAAAAAATAAAGCTCCAACCAATGCGGCCACGTCCGAAAGTTCTAATTTGCGCAGGAAAAGAAAAACTAAAGCCGTCACCGCTAAATGAAGCAAAAGATTGTCGAGATGATAAACAAAGGGGTTATACCCGAAAAAATAATATTCGACGGCAAAAGAAATCGTCGTGAGAGGGACATAGGTCGTGTTGATAATGTCCTGAAACATCGCGCGAAAATTCTCCGACGACAAGGAACGTAAGGTAGGATTTTCCAACAGATGAACGGGGTCGTCATTCTTGCTAAATCCGTTAAACAATGACGGCGAAAAAGCTATCCCCACAATGAAAAGGACCCCGCAAAGCAGAAAAACTTTGTTACGCGGCGTTATCATCCGCGGCCACCGAGAAAAAGCCGGTTTAACAGCGGTACCGGCCGTAAAAATAATTTTGAAATTATCACGCAGACAAACACGGCCGTGGCCGTAATGACTGGCGCGTAGACACACAGAAAAAAAGGAGAATTATAATCAAAAACAATGTGCAAACGCGTAAATATTTTAGGATACAGCCCTTCGACGAAATACCGCTGCAGTAGATAAATATCCAGAGAATAAAGTCCCAGAGTGTCCCAGAAAACTGTGGTTTGGGTCTTGGCTAACCAAGACCCAAAAAAGAAAGCGACCGCGAGACCCGCCAAGCCTACAAAATAACGATAGACATAGCGCAGAGTTTCTCCCGCATAATCCATCGACAAAAAAGACATCTTGTTGACGTAAATAAAATCGTTCTTACTCCAAAGTGACGCAAGGCCCACGAAAAGGACAAGGCAAACCACGAACACAATGGGATTGTTAAATTTACCAAGGATGTCCTTTCCATAACAATGTATAAAATATCCCGCAGCGTAAAAAGGATAGAACCACTTGATATAATAGAGGGCGCCGTAATCATTGGCGGGAAGGCTGAGGACCAAAATATAGATGGCCGCAAAAACAATCCAGCCTCCTCGTTTTTGTAGCTGCACCGATGACAGAATCATGCTGCTGCAAACAAAAAGGGTAAACAAAAACCACACCGAAGGTTTCAAGAATAAATATTCTGCGACAGCGGCGAAAAAACTTTGGGGAAGGCCATCCCGTCGCAAAAAATAATTTACAATGAGATCCAAAAAGCTCCACACCGCAAAAGGAACAAGCAAGCTTTTGCCGCGGATCCGAAAAGTTTCGGCCACACCGCGGCGATTCAAGCTCCCCGCAAGCAAATAGCCGCTGATAAAAACAAACAGCGGCATATGAAACGTATAAATAATTTTAAAAACCGGGTTCAAAAAAAAATCTTCGCCGGCGACGACCATAGTGCGCTGGATCACATGTCCATAGACAACAAGAACAATCGCCAGGCCTTTGAGAATATTGACAGTGGTATTTTTAATCACGTTTTCTTATGGGTCAAGGATTCGCGGGTGAGGGTTGCAGTCTTCGCTAAAAATTTCTTTACCGCTGCCGCACCTTTCAAAATGAAGTTCATCCTAACAGAGATCGAAAAAATATTCAAATCGGATTGTAGCCTGGCATTTTAAAAAGTAATATGGTTTTATGACCAACGAAAATATTTTCAGTCCAAACTATTTGCAAGCACGGCAGAATTTTTTAAAAGCCGCCCAAGACATCCCTGCCGATCTTAAAACTTATCCTCTTTCTGTTTTAGGCGTCCAGGGAGAAGAACTGGCCATTGACGTTGCCACCGTCGGAGAAAAAAGTCCCGATAGAATTATTTTAGTGACATCCGGAATACACGGCGTCGAAGGATACCTCGGTTCAGCGGTCCAAACCGCATGGTTAAGGACCCTGCGGGACAATCCTTCCTCCTTTGATACTACCGCCGTTGTCTTAATCCACGCTCTTAATCCTTACGGATTTTCCTGGGTGCGGCGCGTCAATGAAAACAATGTCGACCTTAATCGTAATTTTCTATTGGACTCTGAGCCATTCTCGGGCGCGCCTTTCCACCTGAAAAAAATAACCTGGCTGCAAAAGCCCGTTTCACCGGATAATAAATTTTTCAATCTTGAACTTTATACCGGTTGGGCCAGACTGATCCATGGATTTCAAGCTCTGCGCAGTTGTCTGCTTCATGGACAGTTCGACTATCCGCAGGGTCTTTTCTGGGGAGGGCATGAATATGAAGAAACGAGCCGGATTCTCAGAAACAACATCGATTCTTGGACAAAAAACGTGCCGCAGATTTTGCATCTTGACATTCACACCGGACTGGGACAATATGGACACTGCCACCTTTTGCTATTTGGACCAGATGAAGCTGACCCCACACGGTGGTTAAAATCTAAATTTCCCGTCGATACAACATCTTTGGGGACCGCCTTAGCCAACACAGACAAGCCGAAAGGAATTATGGGAGATTGGTTAAGTCATCATTTTGAAACGCAAAGGAAATTTTATGCTTATATGGCCCTGGAATTTGGGACCTATCCTATTTTTCAAGTCTTTAAAGCCCTTTACCAAGAAAATCGTTTTTACCGTCATTCGAGTCCTCAACACCCAGCGGCTAAAAATAAATTGCTGGAAGTTTTTTATCCCGCCGACCCTGCCTGGAGAGACAAGTGCCTGACCGAGGGTCTTGCCATGATCGAAAAATCGCGGCGCGTCATTCGCGATTTGCCCTAGGCTTTAGTTTGCTTTCACCTTGGGATCACTTCGGCGCATATGTTTCACAAAACTTGTTCATGAATATTAACTGCGGATCATAGACTTTTTTTTTGTTTAAAAAAATCATCAACATGAGGGTAGGCTTTGCGCAACTGATCGGACGTCGGGTAAAGCTGATAAACCAAATAGTAAGTCCCATCGCATTTCAGGGCTAAATCAACCAGCTCGCGAGTCCACGATTTGGCTTGCTCCTTTCCGGTATCGGAAAGCATTATATTGACATACAGCACCACCGCAAATGAATCGTGACGCGCATAGGAAAGATGTCCTTGGTCATTGGCCGGAACATATCTTACCCCCGGCGTGGAGTAAATTGATCTTGTTTTTCAGCACGATCTCCCTTGCTCCGTCGACAAACTGAGAGAATTTATCCACTGGAATAAAGTATTCCTGAAGAATATCCGTGTCCTTGGCGGAATGATATTCCAAAAATTCGATGGGATTTCTCATTGCATTATTTCTCGATAGCACCTGTTCGTCTTCTGCTCCTTTGCGCAATATTCTTTGCAAATCCCATCTCAAGGTTTTACCCCAAGAATAACGGCGCGATAACCCCAAGAAGAATTTATCCCGAGAAATGTTTTTTTCCTCACTCAAATTATAATTGCGCAGATTTTTCTCAGATTTTTTATAGGATGCCACAATCATCTCTTTTAAGAAATTCTTATCCGGGGATATGGACAGGGCCGCAAAGTGCAGCCACATGTCGGGATTATTTTGTACATGTTTTTTAAAATACCCGGTGTAATCCTTATAATCCATCAGGCTGACCTGTTTCTCATAAACATCATTTTGCGTTAACTCTAGGTCCACATCTAAAATAACTCCGAATAATCCCAGGCCGCCAATCACCAAATGAAATAAATCGGCGTTTTCTTCTCGACTGACATTCACAATCCGGCCATCTGCTAAAAGCAGTCGGAAAGACCGCACAGCCTTGCGCATATCGCCATAACGGGCATCTCTCCCATGGATGTTTAATTCCAAACCGGGACACATTAAGTTTTTCAATAGAAAAAGTCAATGTGTCCCAGTTTTTCTGTCATTTATTGGAAACCACCACCTCTCCCATGGATTCCTGCTTATTTCCGGAGCGATCGACGGCAATATAAACGAACTGGTACACACGCCCCGGACTTTCAGGCCTCAAGAAAATATGGCCGTTATTGTCGATCACGATATTGTTGTTGAACTTTGCAGGAAACTGTGGATCATAGGTCGTGGTCTGATCGCCATCCTTGATCGTTATCGATTTTAATTTTACCACCGGATCTTTATCGCAGGTATCAGCGACGGTAATGACCGGGGTGACTTCAACCATTTTATGATTGGGCGGCCAAAGAAGTCCAGGGGCTATTCGCACATTCAGCGTCGGAGAAACTTTGTCTAGGACTCTCACCATAATTTCGTCCGAATTCGTAGCGCCGTAAGGGTCTTTGACTTTTAAAGTAAAAAAATGATTCCCCAGAGGCAAAACCAGGCTCTGAGTTGCGCCAGAAAAAACGCCATTTCGTCCCAACCATAGAAAGTTCAGGACATCTCCATTGGGGTCAGATGATCTTGACCCGTCGAGCGTCACACGACCGCCCTCAAAGCTGGAACACGCAACACTTTGATCATCTCCGGCATTGGCGACCGGCGGATTGTTTAAGTGCACCGTTTTTCCGGGAAGAACAGAAACATTTGCTCCGCGGAAAACAACATTCACCGGCTTCATTCCCGTATTGATATACGTTAAGGTTTCGGGATAAAAAACAATTTGAACTCCCGAAACTAGCACAGCGGTGGCGTTTTCATTGATGGTTGAAATAAACTTCACTTCAATCGGTCCGGACAGGACTTTTGATGTCACGCTGCCGCAAGTGACAGTGATGGCATCGCCCGAGGTCAATGTATAACTGGCCGCGCCGGAACATGCGCTCACCTGGGCCGGGACTGCGCCGCCGCTAACATCGGCGGTGATCCGCACACCCTGGCTAGAATCGGGATCATCGCCGATCAACAGATGCTGGTCCCCACGGCTAATAATTTTTCCCGTCGTTGGTACAGGAGAACGCCGATCATTAAAATCAACCGAAGCAACAGCCGGGTTCACGTCCACCTCATCCGACAAATTATCATTGTCATAATCGGTGCGGTCCAAATTATCGACGATCGTCCGCAGCAAGCTACGATTCGGTGAATGATGGGCGGCCGTGTCATACTTGGTTAATTTTCTTTCCAGAGTAGCGGCACTGTCATTCTGAAAATCAGGCAAATCCTCGTCGTAGTCCGTGTGATTATAAAGACCCCAATTGCCGCTGGCGTACGTTTTGTAAGACCAAAGCGACCAACTATATTTTTGCGCATTGAACTGGGTCAAATAATATGACCAGACATCCTTGACATCGAAGCCGTTAAATTCCCCAATAAGCACCGGGACATTGTCGGTTTGCTGACGGGAATCGGCAATCTTTTTATTGATGAAGGCTATATGTGATGCCGTGACATCCGCCAGCGTGGTCCCTTGATACCGGTTAGGATCGTAACCGTAGCAGGTCTCGCCGAAGACGGGGTTTTCTCCTGACTTTGGCTGCCAGCAATAATAATGGAATTGATACATGACATTGTTCCATCCCATGGCCTGCGGATTTGGCAGACTGTTCCAGTTCCAGGCCCCTTCCATAACAATGACGTGATGATTGTCGCCGGCGGAATTACGAATGGCATTGTAAAGATCAGCATACATCGCACGCAAAAGAGTAAAATCTCCCGTCGGAGAATAGGCTTCAAAGCCTGTCGGTTCATTGAGCAGATCATAACCTACAACCGTCGTATTGTTCTGATAGTGCTGGGCAATTCTTTCCCACAACTCCTGCGTCCTTGTTCGATAAATCGCATTTGCGGGATTAAACAGCTGGTGCTTAAAACCCGGCGCCGGCTGTTCATAGGACGAACGGCCGGTATGAAATTCCGGGCCTTGCGCTCCCGGCGCGCCATGCAAATCCAAAAGGACATAAATGCCCCGGTCGGCAGCCGCGTCGACGATGCGGTCGATTTTTTCAAAGTTGAAATTATTTCCGCAGGTCCAGTTGCCGCTTTCATCAAGCTCACAAATGTTCCGATAATAAATCGGCAGGCGCACAAAATTAAAACCCAAACGCATAATATTATCCAGATCGCTGTCTTTGAGGTATGCCTCCTGATAAACATCAAGCGCATGGGGCGCTCGGTCGCCCAGATACTGCCGGATGGTCCAATCGTCATAATATTTTCCCTTAGAGGCCTCCGGATCATTGCGACCTTTGATGAATTCGTCACCTTCGCCCATCATCCATGGTTCTAGGAGAAAATAATTTCCCAGATTGACACCTTTCAGTTGAACAATATCACCGGTCCCCTGCCTTTCCCGCAAATTCGTACCGACAGCATTAACAAATCCAGCCGGGTCATAAAGAATCGCGGCACTTAATAGGCTGTTATCATTCGGACCGAGTGCAGAAACGCGATACCATTTTCCGACGGCGGATGGAGAAAGGAGAATCGTTTTCTGCGCTCCGGTGTACATCGTTGTCCAAGGGCCCTTGCGCTGGTCCGCGTTTTCTACTTTATATTGCAGGGCCAGCGGATGCGCTGACCATTCGAGCGAACCCTGTTGTAGACGGGCGTGTTTGATCAATACCGATTGTGGCGCATAATAAACGACATCGCTCCATTGCGAAACATACGGTGCGGGTCCTTGGGAATCAGCGGTCGTTTCCCATCGCACTCTTAACCAGGACTCTGCGAAGTGAGCGAGCTGCCAGTTGCTGGCTGATCCAAGATAAATCGTCGTCCACGGCCCATGCTCGCCGGCGCGGCTTTCCTGTAACTCATATTTCACCGCATCTGTTTGCTTGTTCCAGGAAACAGTCCCGTTGGACAAAACAGTTTTATCAATTGAACTCACAGGCCGAGAAGCGCGAATATCGTCGAGATAATAGTTCCCTGGCCAATATAAGAGGAGTTGAATTTTGTTAAGATCATTCAAATGCAGGTCCGGATATTTTTTCAATACCTCCTTAAATAAAATTGTGAATTCCGTCCACTGACCGTATTCGGCGGTCTTTTTGGTCCAGATTTCGGCCTTGTTGTCGTCGGTGGCATGATGATCAAAATCATAAAGCTGGATCGCCATATTATTATCCATTTTATTTACGGCTTGAGAATTGACCTGAAAAGTGAGCCGGTCATTCAGCATTGGATTCAAATCGACATGCCAGTAATCTTGGGCCCCGCAGGACAAGCTTGCTTGACAACGGCGTTCCTGTGACATGACAAGTGCGGAAAACCAGACGGACTCGGCCGTAATGCCAAGTTTATACGAATGCAGTCCCTCATAAACCGGTTCCCCCACTCCTGAATATCCGGCTAACCCACCGCCCCATAACCAACCCGGATAACCCGAAGGCGGATTATCAATGGGCTCCAATTCAAAAGTTTGATAAAGGCGGTCTTTCGCTGTCACTTCGATATCATCAAAATAATACAGCGCGGAATTATAATTGACGAACTCGATCTGCGTCACGCGATTGAGATTAAAATTAGCGGGAAGCTGCGAGAACAAAACCGAGAGCTGGGTCCACTTCTGTCGCTCTGCTTTCAATGTCGTCCACACCTCAAACCCTTGCGAATAGGAACGGTCATCAAAAAACTTGACCGCGACATTATTAGGACTCGCCGACGGCTGCGGATTGATCCAGAATGTCAGCCGGTCATTGTGCGAAGGATCAAAATCCATGTACCCAAGGGCATTGCGTGGTTTGACCCGCACCCCGCCCCAATTGCCGTTATTAGCAGATTGGCGGCAAGCCCGACGGCCAGAATGGACCGCTTCTTCAGAAACGCTCGCCCCCGAACCGTTGATCCCTTCACAATAAACTCCGGGCGTTCCATTGAGTTCTTCAAAATCCTGAAAGACCAACCCATGAAGATTAACCAAGCCTTTAATTTCTTCTGCGGTTAAAACGACATTATAAATTCTGATCTCATCTAATAATCCTTTAAAGTCGAGGAACTGACCGCCGGTGGCCTTGCCGATAAGAAGGTCGCCTGTCGTCAGCGGATAATAATCGCGCAAACCGGCATTCTCAGCGGCTAACTGTCCGTCTAAATATAATTTTGCTCCAGCCGTTATGTCATACGTGACCGCCAGATGATGCCATTCATTGAGAGTTCGGTCGGCAACGCTGATGACTTTTTTGTCGCGGCCATAATCGCAGAGGCCGCCCATCAAATTGACGCCGGTCCCTTTTCCGCCCCACTGAAACCCGCCGATGTTGATCCCCATCTGCACGCCATCGCCGTATTGGCAAACCGAATTGTTAGGAAAATTGTCTCGCCATCCCATGATTAGACTTTGCACCGGGTGGCTGGCTTTATACCACGCGGCTAACGTGAATTTTCCGCCCGCCCCAACATCCAAAGATTTTGCGCCGCCGCCGGCATTGCGCGGGACCAAAACGTAATCATCCACCCCGTCAAATTCCAACGCGCCGCCCATTTTGCCATCGGCTTTAAAAACAGGACCATTGACCGAGAGCGTTCCATTATTTCCGTTACCGCTGTTATCGAAAACGACTCCATTCGTAGGCGCATTGTCAAAAGAGTAATAAGCGACTAATGGCGATGATGATGAAGTGGGCGAGCCGGTCAATGCCAGAATTTCTGACGCGGATAAAGCTCGATTATAGACCCGCACCTCATCGAGCAATCCTTTAAAGTCGATGAATGGAGCGCCGGTGGCCTTTCCAAGAAGCAAGTCCCCGCCGGTCAGCGGATTATAACCATTTAAGTTCACGTTCTCTGCCGCTAATTGTCCGTCTAAATATAATTTTGCCCCGCCCGTCCGGTTATACGTAATCGCCAAATGATGCCATTCATTCAAATGTTGATCGCCGACGCTGATCACTTTTTTATCACGATTATACTCGCAGGGGCCGCCCATCAAATTGACGCCCGTTCCTTTTTCACCCCACTGAAAACCGCTAATATTGACTCCCATTTGAACGCCGTCGCCATACTGGCAAACAAAGTTATTGGGGAAATTATCTCTCCAGCCCATAATCAAACTTGGCGCTGTGTGCTCGACTTTATACCAGGCCGCCAGCGTAAAAGCCCCGCCCGCTGAAACATCCAGCGATGCCCCGCCGCTGGTATTCGCCCGTGGAACAAAAACATAATCATCCACGCCGTCAAATTGCAACGCTCCTCCCTTCTTGCCCACGGCATTAAAAACAGGACCGCCGGGCTGGATCGTCCCATTATTTCCGTTGCCGCTGTCATCAAGAACCACTCCGTTCACCGGCGCACTGTCAAAAGAAAAATGGAGAACCAGCCCATTCTCGGCGTAAACAGCGGTGCAGAAAACCATCGCCAGAAGACCCACAACAAATGACAATATAATTTTCATAATTCTCCCTTTTTATTTCTATCCCCTTTAAAGAAATTTGTCTTATACACCATAAGACAAACCATTGGACTAAATCTTACAAAATAATTTTAATAATCAGCAAATTGTTTTCTCAGCATCTTGGCTTGTGAAGCCATATGGCTGTTCGCGTATGGACTCGCGGCCAGTTTCTCGAGGAAATGATCACATTGCGTGACGATTATTTTTTTATCGTCCAGCCAGCGTTCCGAATATTTAAGCGTCATTAAAAGGGGGGGGATTTTATTGAGCGATTCCTCCGCCTTATTAAAATCCAGGTCATACAATGCATAAAGCTCGGCAAGATTTATGTACGCTATAACAAGCGAAAAATAATCAGACTCCTGCCGGGTTTTTATCATGGCGAAATGTTCAGCGGCTTTTTCGTAATCTAATATGCCGGCATGATATTCTCCGCGCCGACAATTGACGTCGGCGGTCCGCATCAATGCCTTCACCGCCAAACGATGATCCTGGGGCGCCGGAAGGACCTGATGATCTAAAAATCCCTCAAAGAAATTATTTCTATCTCGCGATCCAAACCATACGAGCCCGGCAACCAGCAAAATTCCTAATAATCCGATACTCATCGGGAAACTCTTTCTGGAGAATTTTTTTATAAAAGATTTTTGCCCGGACGATTTAAGTCCGCGGGGAAAAGGACAATATTTTGGATCCCCGTAGAGCACGTAACCCGCCCAGACAATATTTTCGTCGCCAAATTCTTTCATGGCCTTGCGTCTGGCCTGGCGCAGGGCCTCGCCGATGGCAGCACCTTCCTTAATGCGGCCGTAGAATTCCGACGCGATGATGAGCCCGACAGAATCCGGGATTTTCCATAACGTACCGATATAATGTCTGATCCCCGCCCTAAGAAAGGCATGGACCAACCCATAACATTTTTGCTCATAGCCGTCATTAACGCTCTCCGACGAGATATCCGCGGTCCGGCATGAGTTGAGAAAAATGAGCAGCGGAAACGGGGACCCGCCCTGCATTTTTTGGATCTCCCGGCCGGAAAACCGACCGTCGGATAAACGCCACCCGTCTAAGGAAGGCTCCTTTTCTTCATGATCCGTATGCCCGGCAAAATGGATAAAATCGTAATCACGGATATTGCGCGTCACGTAGTCGACGGTGATGGCGCCGGTTTTAGCCGACACCGCCAGGACTTCCCGATTGCAATCCAATTGATCCCGGATACGGCGCAGCTCCGTTTGGCTGGCGGGCAGATCCGCGGAGGGATCGGCCAAGATTAACATTTTCAGGGGAAATTCGGACTGACGCTGCGCCTGATCAATCAAGGGCTGCATGGTGATCACGCGTCGCCCAACGCTAAAGGCCAGACAGATGAAATCTTCGCCGTTGTAAAGAAGTTCCCAGGGAATAAAAACGAGCTGCTCGTCCATGCGGACAATTAAATTCTCACCTGCGCTATTTCTCAACCTTCTTTTGATCCGGCCGCTTAACAAACAGTCATACAAAAGCAGGCAGACTTTTTTCAATTCTTCGAGAAGTCCCGGCGACAAACGTCCTGACATATTGGACTTGTTGAGCAGAAGACGGATTTCAGAACATAAACTTTCCACTTCTTTTAAGTTAAAATAAATTTCCTCCGATTGATAAAAAGGCGTATCTTCATTGGAAATACTGACAATGAGTTTGTCTTGTTTAACAGAGATGTCAAGAAACAGGGCGGCGGTTTTTCTTTTTGTCATCATTCCTGAAAAATTTCCAAGGTGATTCTCGCAAGAGGATGGTGAGGCGCCGCAATAGCAAAGACATATTGGCCATCGAGGACGTTCTCAAAACGGATCTTCCCTTTATAAGTAATATGGGATTCCAGTTCCGTATCGTTCTCCAGCAAAGTGATGCGTAAATCATTGATGGGATCGTGTGTCCTAATATCCTGCGCATAAATGACGATCCTGTTGGCGAAATTTTGAGTGCGCTCGATTTCCAATTGGATGCCAAAAGCTTTGAAATCTTTTTTGATGAGAATGGACTGCGCACGTTTTGGGGCGGGGCCACGCAGCGGCCCAGCGTCGGTGATAAGAGAATCAGCAAAAATCCCGTTGGACTTAAGCAACCAGCCCGCGTCTTTGGTAAACCGGGCCATCAAACTCCACACCCGGCCGCCGAATGTTTCACTGACAAGATTGCTAGCATTAGCAACCACATGTTGCGGGACTAACGGCGGATTTTCTTTTGCCATAAGCTGTGCGATCTCGGCTTGAATGCGCACTTCTTCCCCGAGAACAGGATCATCTTTGAGCCAACGGGCGACCGCTTGTTGTTCTGGAACGGACAATAACCTTTCCGCAAAATATCCCAGCAATTCATCCCGATTTTTGTCCCAAGGCATTTTCTTATTCATGACATTCCTTCTGGCCGAATGGACTCATCTGCCGGCCAATCGCATGGGTTCTTAATTTATTGAGCGCCCGATTTTTACGGACATAGTAGGCGTCGACGGTAATAAAAAATTTTCTCGCAATTTCGCCGGGAGACAGTTGATCTAAATAACACATCTCGAGAATCTGTCTTTCCGCCGCAGACAATTGTTTCATCAATCCCTGGACCTGCTCAACGGTGTCCAGTCTTTCCTGTTCATCCTGAGGGCAGAGCAATTCCATTCCCTTGATGAGCCGGGTATACGGCCCGTCGTCAATCAGAAAATCATCAAGCCCCACATACTTATTGCACTTTTTCAAATAATTGATCGTGTGGCAAACAGCGATTCTGCGCAGATAAGCCAGCAGGCACGGTTTGATCTGTCCTTTAAATTGCCTTAACCCTCGATCAAGAAGAATAACAAAAACGTCCTGACACAACTCGTCGGTATCGTCCGTGCTGATCCGGCGTCCGTAACTATGCGCGGTGCGTAGAATACAGTGATAAATCCATCTCGAATAATCGTTGACGAAGGTGTCCCAGGCTTCCTTATTGCCCAAAAGGCATTGCTTGATCAAGTCGGCGGTGTGGTCCATAAGATTTATTCCGGGCGGTATCGCTGCGCCGGTCTGCAATTTTTGAAGTTCAATGGCATACTCGTCCTACTCTTGAGAAACAGCAACGCATTGCTTAAGGACCGCAGCGTTTTTTTCGTCCGGCCGGCAAACAACAATTTTTTTGTCAGACAGACATTCCGCATCCTGCCGGGGCGAACCCGTCGAGGCGAGTTGAATATCGTCATAGTAATAGGTGCCGTCGTAATAATTAAAAAATTCAATTTTATCCACGTGCTCCAGATCAAAATCCGCCGGCAGTTCGCTGAAATAAATTTCCAAGCGGGTCCATTCCCGGTACTTCGCGCGCTGATTTTCCTTTGTCCAAATCCCTATGCCGCGGTCTTTATACCGTCCCTGGTCAAAAAATTTAACCATAACGGTATCATCCCCGACATGGGAAGGATCAGACCATATCCAGAATGAAATCCGGTCATGGCATTGACTAACAAAATTCATATTATAGGTTTGAGTCCGCGAGACGACGGCTGAACCGGCTTGAATTCTTGGGCCTTGTGGGACGGTCACGGCCCAGGAATAGGACCCGCTGTGAACGGGCGCACTTCCTCCTCGGCGCGACCATTGGACCACCTCACCGTTAAATCCCCAACCGTACTTTACCGGTAACGAGGCATAGTTATCGCGATGGGGCGTGCCATTATTATCCTCAAAATCCTGATAAATAATTCCAGCGAAGCAGGGCAGGGATAAAACGAGAAATAACCAGATGAAGAAATTAAATAAAATACGCATAAGGTCCAATCCGCGTCGATATTTTAAATTCAGATATTCTTTACCCTGATCCTAAAGACAATCAAAAAAATTTATCGAATATCTGCTGGCATTCATAATTCAAGATGTTCTCTATATAAGACAAATTCATAGACTGAATCTTACAAACTCTCTCTAAAAAACAGCATTGGCCATATTGCAGAGTTGTCAAAAGACCGCGGGGCGAAACTACGAGAACTCAGCAGAACAGAGTCCCGATCCCGAGGGCGCAGCAAAAAAATAGGGGCAAAATTAATTTTTCTATTATAAATCAGATCAACCTTTTTTGCAAAAAGCATGGATATCCCCTAAGTACAGCAGACATAAATACTCCCCAACTGTATTAGAATCATTCTTTCAACCATTCCTTTAATATTCGCTGCTGATTGCCTACAAATCGGGCCTTAAAACGGTTCTTTTTAATTAAATTCATTGATTCATCAATAGTTTTTGAAGTTTTTGATCTTAAAAGCATGGCAGCAACAAAAGTCGCGCTTCGCTCATGCCCGGCCCCACAATGGACATACAAATTTCTTCCTTTAGCGACTTGTTCTAACCCCCACGTGACGCCATTTTCAAGCTGTTTTACCGAAGGACTGGTTTTATCCAGTACCGGAATTCTTAAATAATAAATTTATTTATCCATTTCAATGAAAAATGGTTCTCTGTTTTCGTAAATGCTAAACAGAAGAAGCATCCCTGACATGACTAAATATGAGTTCTTAGCAAGCATTCTAAACCCCGGCGACTTTGTGAAGAATTTCAGAAATAAAAGTCCAGCCCGATCAATTCTCCGAATTGTGACGGAAAAACACAATAATCCGCCCCAGAGTCGATGATGGAATCAAAAGAAAAATCAAGACGTTTTGCTTTGTTCTCTAAAACAGTAGATACGCTCGGAGAATATTTCACCTGAGCAGGAAAATCCCCACGAGCAGGAATACAAATCTTTTTATAAGAAATGGTAAATGTGTAGCTCAATAGATAACGGAGGCGGTCGATTCAGTGGGGACTTTGACTATGTGAGGAAATTCTTCACCACTTTTGTGGGCTTGTTTTAAAGCTGATTTAAGGTTTCTGGAATGCGCAACAATGGATGACTGATCGGAGGTTAAGGCCACCCATTCGCCAGCATAGGGTTCAATCAAATCGGCGACAGATTGTTTTTTTGTGTAAGTCATAGGACGGTTTCTTGATACGTCCTCATATTAACAAAGAAACAATCAAAAACAAGAATTTTGTTTTTCGAATTTCTTTTCCAAATTGATAAAATAGCCCCAACGGGATTTAGTTGGAACCAGATACTCGCTGAGATTGAGAATATCTTCAAATTTAAAGACTTAATGCCGATGTCAGCAGTGGCTGGGAGGACGCAGGAATACTTAAATACTCCCCAACATGATTAAAACCATTATACGGGGATGATTTCCCAATAGCCGCCTTTATCGGGGCCAATCCTTTTTAAAACACCTTGCTGTTGTAATGTTTTTAATTGTTTCTTGACGCCGCTGTCACTTAATCCAAGCTGTTGAGCAAGCTCTGCTCTCGTGACTGAACCATTTTGCTTAATAATATCCAAAATCTTCTGGGCATTTTTCTGGGCACCTTTCTGGGCACCTTGCTGGGCACCTTGCTGGGTACTTTTCTCCGAACCAGAGCGTCTTTTAAATTCAGACCTATTAAAAGTGATAAAAAAGAACTGATCGCTTTCAATCGTCGGAAAAGGCAAGTGAGCGGCGTCCATGTTCTCGCGGATTCGCTTAAACCCTGAACCCATACGTTCGACCCGGTGCATTCGCGCGAATATATCCGCGATCAATTCATTACGCCGCACCGAAAGATTGCCCAGTTTGGACTGATCCATGCCGACCGGAAAACCACCCGGATTTTTAATGACTACCCGATCCTCGTGAACCTCAACCATAATGCTTGTCCCGCGGACGCTGTAATCACGGTGAATAATCGCATTCGCAACAGCTTCGCGCAAAGCTTCAAGCGGGATTTCATAAATATCCTTACGATCCATTCCCGTGATTTCTGTTCTGACGCTCAAATGACGTTTAAGAAAGATCGTGGCCTCTTGATACTGCGTCCAGAGATCATCCTGCACATCCTTGCGGTCAATAATGTTCACGCCGCTCGTGCCTTTAAAGGAGGCAAGGATCGTTTCGCAATGGAAGATATGCCGGCGCGGAACTTTTGCAAAAAATAAAACACCGGCATTTTTTATACCGTCTTTTGTGGCAAGGCCAAGACTGATTAAAATATCCTGAGCAATAAATTTGTTAACAGTGATCCCGGCTTCTTTTAAGAATATCCGAAATTTTTCGTCGGATATATCGTCCCAACCAACATCCTTACAAATTCTCTCTTCAAAAGAAATGCCGGGCAGAGTCTTAAAAAGCGAGCCTATTTCTTTTTGGGTCATTTTTTGTGTAACAGCATCCAGTCTGCGAAAATAACCAGAAGAGCAAGAATAAGGTTTCTCATGTCCCTCTTCAACGGTAATCACAACCGTTTTATCAATATGAGCAACCTTGACTTCAATGGCAGGATCATATTTGTGAGCAATATCAATAATTTCGGCTTTGCGTTTATTGGTGAGCGATTCGCCGACAACCTTACCATCATCACTCACACCTAAAATAATATGCCGGCCTTTAGCATTGGCCATAGCGACCATGTCCCGGTCGATCTTAGGCGTGAACTATTCCTTAAAATCGACGGACAATCCTTCGCCTTCTTTAAGAATAAGATTTAGTTCATTGGCTGTCATGGGAATTATTCTAAGGATGCCGCGAAGGACTTACAAGAAATATTTGTGCCAGACCTGTATAAAAAACTCAACGTGTCCCGGTTATTTTCCCGGTTATTTTTATCCCGGTTATACTTATTTGCTTTCGCTCTTTTTCCAACAAAGGAACTTCTTTGGCCAAACAAATCTCCTTATAGTCCTCATCTCGATACCGCTGAAAATTTTTATATTGAGGACAGGATTTATAAATTTCTCTCAAAATCCATCTGTTTGACTTAATAAGAAATCTTTGTCGTGCGGCCTCATCCGTCAGCTTTTGAAGAGCCGCTTTATGCTGGGCATAAATTTCTTCGTAATTAGGGTTCCATTGGCCGGCTTTATACTCACGGATCCTCTGAACATACAAATCATAAAAATCAATTGTTATAAGCGCTGTATTAAGCCACAGGATATCGTTCTCTGCCTTAATATCTGTTCCATAGCCATCTTTTAAAATATCCTCTTTCAATGCTTGCGGATTATACCCGGACTGAAATTCTGCTGCCATAAAATGGTAAGGCTCTATCCAAAGATAAAGCCCATAAGTATCCGGCGGCAAATCAAACTTAAAACTTCCGTCTTCTCCCAACAAACACAAATATTCGGGACCATTTTTGTATTTTTCAATCTCAGTTTCAGTGGTGTAATTGCGTTCTTCATCTTTTTGGACATGAACTTTGATATCGCCGGGAGCGATTGCGGCGTTTTGAAAAATATTTTTTAAAAGATCAAAGGAAATGGTTCCTTCCAACGTCGCGGCAATCATTTTAACATCTTGGACACCTTCATATTTCTTACTTATTGAAATACTCCTTGGATCAGTTATCCACCCACGCCATGACGGAGGAATTTCTATGGAAATATTTTTCTCCATACCTATTTGGAATTTATCCTTATCGATTATGGCAGTAAAAAATCCTTCTTGATCTGTTTTCCACATTCCCAAACGATAGATGGAACCCATGCACTCGGCACAATTCTCACCCGGATCAAAATAACCCGTCGTTAATTCTACTGTTTTATCTTTTACCGGTTTGCCAAAAGAATCGATCAATCTACCCTTATAAATAAATGGCCAGACGATGTTTTCTTGGAGCGCCTTAAATTCTTTGTGCGCAATGATTAATCTCGACGCACTCAACCTACCGCTTGTTAACCCAGAAGTGATTGAACTTAGATGTGGAAAATATCTTAAAGATACAATCCAACCTAAATAGACCATCACAGCCAAAAGGAAACTTACACGCATCGCGTAAGCCCATTGTTGTTTTTTCATCTTTTTCTTCTTTGTTAAAAAATTCAACGTGTCCCGGTTATTCGTTGTCAGTGGAAAGAACGAATTTTCTGATTTCAATGGAAAAACTTATTGGGGCAAATATTGGGCTAAAAGACGATTGAGACGCTCAGACTCGCGTTTGCCATACTGACGTATTAACTTTCTTAAAGCAAGCCTATCTATTTGCTTCGCCGAGACCTGTAATATCCCTATCACGTCTTGAATGTCCTTATGACTCCCGGCGTAAACTTTCATAGCCACAAGATCCTCGACGCCGATAATCTTTATTTTTTGTTTCTTAAAAGTTGTTGTAACGCTCTCTTTAAAAACACCCATGGGCATTCGACGTATGCCTGTCAAAAGATCGACACGATTGCCCGTACGGTCCTTGACGTTAATGACACCTTTAATGGGATCCAAAAAGTCTCCCTTGCGATATTCATACTTCAACGATATTTGATCTAAAGCACTAAACAACTGCTCAAGTTTTTGTGAAGCCTGATCGATCGAAATGACAGCGTCAACATCCAGACTGGCCCGCACAACCCCATAAAAGGATGTAGCAAAAGCACCAATAAGGGCATAGGGGATTTTTAAATGATTAAGAATTTTGACAACCTGCAGCAACAAAATCCCAGCATTGTCTTTGGGATCTATTTTCATTTTTGAAAAGATATTGATCGTTGGGTAACCGACTTGCGGCGGGTTATTCCTTTTTGATGTATCCCGCGAATCAACTGCGAATGTTTAAAAAATGCGGCGAGTCTTTGTCGGGGAGTCATTGACCGTGATAGTTTCAGTAAATCTGCCCGGTCCATGGCCATGATGTTTGATTTCATGGCTAAACTATATCACAGAAGCACACGGACTTCAAATGTGACCCATCCGAAGGTAAATTTTCTATTTATAATTTGCAAAGAGTTAACGTAAAAATAGCCCCAACGGGATTTACTTTGAACCAAATACTTGCAGAGATTGAAAGTATATTTAAATTCAAAGACTTAGTGCCAATGCCGGATGAGGCAAAGTAAGCGTAAACGCGTATAAATATTCCCCAACAGCATTAAAATCATCCCTTTAGCCATTTCTCCAAGATAATCTGCTGATTAGCGACAAATCGGGCTTTCGGACGATTCTTTCTAATTAAACTCATGGCTTCATCAATAGCTTTAGAGTATTTCAATTTTAATAGTAACGCGGCCACAAACGTAGCGCTTCGCTCATGTCCAGCGCCACAATGGACGTATAAATTTCTTCCTTGAGATATTTGTTCTAAACCCCAGCCCACACCTGCATCTAACTGTTCGACCGATGGGCTAGTTTTATCCAATACCGGAATCTTCAAATATTGAATTGACTTATCCATTGCAATAAAAAACGGTTCTCTGTTCTCAATCGTAATGTCCAATACCGCACCAATTTTCCTATCCTCAAATACTTTTTTATGGAACCACAGCAACTGCTGGCCAATAAATATTTTTTCCGTAATTTGAGATACCGGCTCTTCGCTTAATGATTGCATCAAAATGGATAAATATTTAACTAAGTGAAATGGAAACAGAATTGTCCCAAACAAACAATACTTTAAAAGTGAGTTCCTAACCAATAACGGTGCATAATCTTTAGCGTAATTTACTTTTAGAAAATGTAGTAACCAAAAAACGAAAAATATAGCCGAGAACCAAATAAGAACGACGGCGGATATTAGGCTGTCTTGGTAGAAATAAATGCTCAACAGCAAGAACATCCCTGCCATAACCAAATATGAGTTCTTAGCAAACATAGTTTAAGCAAGTCATCAAATAATTTAGCCGTCGTTACAAACCAACAGCAGACGTAAGAAAGCCTTCGGGCAACTTATGTTTAGCCACCAAAGATGTGTAAGCCAAATACCTCGTGTAGCACTGTCCTCCGCCATCTTGCGATATTACATTGTCTCCTCCAGAAAATATAATACCAGAGACAATGGAATATTCTTGGTTTTGTAAGCGACTTCGAAGCCGAAATTGTCCATTTTTTAGTTGAAATTTCTTAGAGCAGCTCCGATTTATCCGCATTGCCCACTCGCTAATTCTGTTTCAAGAATTTCTTGATTTTTATTTTGAGTTTTCGATTCCTTAGTTTTTTGGTGAATCTTTATTTTTTGAATGACCCAAGGAATTTCATTGTAACCCTTCACCGTTCTAAAACTCTTTTCGGCATAAAGCAAAACCGAGGCCAGCCATCTCTGAGACATTTTTGAACTTCGGTAACGTTTAATATTTTTCTCGCAATGTCTTACCGTCGAGAATATGGATTCAATGGCATTAGTCGAATGCAAGGTCTTTCTCCAAAGCTCCGGGACATTTAAGCGATGTAGCGTTAATAATTCCTCACCGGCTTCTTCCAGTGATTTAGCACTTGATTCATTGATTTTTAAGAGCCATCCCTTAAATTCTTCCAACGCCTTCTTGGCATCTTCGTATGTTTTTAAATCCATCGCGTTTCTAAATCGTCGATTGGCTTCTCGACGATATTTCTTCGGCAAATGACTTTGAATATTGCGATCTTTGTGAATGCTGCAGCGTTGGTGCAGTAAATCTTTCGAAAACCGGTCTTTCAATGCCCGGATAATTCCTTTGCCTCCATCGGTTACAAAAATAATTTCTTTGCTCAAGTTTAATCCGCGGCTTTCTAAATCCGACAATAAACTTTTGGCAATTTCCGCATTCTCCGTCGCTCCTTCCCACAACCCTAATGCTTTTTTCTTCCCCTTCTGATCCAGTCCCAAAGCTACGATAAACGCGGATCCTCCTCGGTGAACTGTATCTAAAAATATCGCGAATGTCTTAAACCCACTTAAGTCTCGCTCCTGAAATTCTTTTAACTTCTTTATCCCTGCTTCAACAAATCGGTTCGATATGCTTGAAGCGGATATCCCAAATCCTTGGGCCAACTCTCCGACCGTCTCCTCATATTTTCTTCCTGATAATCCTCGTAAGGCCTTTGCCAATATCTCCTCCGAAAATTCTCCTGTCTTCTTAAGTCGCTCGTACAATCTCATCGGAATTTCTTTCCCGTTTTCCCGCAGCCGCGGATGATTCACTCTAACTTTTGAACTCCCGATATATACCGACCCTTTTTGAAATCCCCATTTCTGCAATTCCTTTTTGATCGGTTGATACTCTTCTCCTGACATCTCGTCTCGATCCATCATCATTAATGTCTCTGCGAATATCCGCCCTATTTCTATCATTACCCCATCGTGAACTCTTTTCCCTTCTTCAATCATCTGTCCTAGCTTTTCTTCCAGCAATTGTGTCCCCACTAATTCCTTAAACGCTTCCTTGCTTTTTTTCATTTCTTTCGTTATTTTGTTCATGGGCAGTTCCTCCTTCTTGGTTTTTCCACCGACTATTGTAGTCGGCAAGAGGAACTGCTCTACTTAATTTCAACTAACTTTAGTTTAACTCCCTGATCAAGGCACTTATCTAATTTGTCACAAGAAGTTAAGGCAAGCAGGA
Source organism: Candidatus Omnitrophota bacterium (assembly GCA_031423615.1). GTDB lineage: Bacteria > Omnitrophota > Gorgyraeia > Zapsychrales > JANLHA01 > JADLGJ01. The sequence goes on along the minus strand of JANPFV010000032.1, from coordinate 1,077 downwards.
CACCCAAAACAAGTATAAATGGAAACATTAATGAGATATCCATTCAATTTTACGATGAGTCTGTACACAATCTCTTAAATATAGATTAATTAAATTCTGATAAGGAACTCCCATTTTATCCGCCATAGACTTAAAATACTCAATCACATCGTCCCCCAGACGAATTGTGACAGGTTTCTTTAGACGTGCAGCGTAAGGATTACGACGCCCTTTCATTTTTGAAAAATCATATTCGGTTCTCATATTCTTCCCTCCTGATAATTTTTGCTCTCGTGTTTCGTTGCTTTTCTAGCAGAAATAATTCTAATGATCGACCCTTTTTCCCTAACACAGTGACAAACAACTAAAATCCGCGCCGAAAAACTCATTCCCAACATGATAAAACGATCTTCACTTTCTGAATGATCCGGGTCAAAAAACTCTAGAGCATTATCATCATAAAAAATAGTCGTGGCTTCCTCAAAAGAAACACCATGTTTCTTCTTGTTTAGCGAAGCCTTGCTCTTGTCCCAGTCAAATTTAATATTATTCATATGTACAATGTAAATATAGCATATTTTAAACAATCATCAATAAGATTTTCTGAAAGAGTCGTCCTCACAGCAGAGCATAAAAAACCCTTGCAACTTATGAGGTCACAAGGGCTTAGAAATCTGGGGTCTGTGGCGAAACGTAAGTCGTACCTCACAACAGCCCCAGACAATTAAACTACTTTTAGCGTTACACCGACGACGGACTACCCGGCTTGAAGTATCTATCGACATGCCGTTTATCGAAAAACCCCCTGCGCCGCCTCCGGTTAACATCGTTGAACAAGCGCTGATGGTTCAAAAATACCTGCGGGATAACCCGGACGCAACGCCATTTTCCGCGGCTCCCAAACTGAACCTTAACCGCAAACGAATTGCACGGCTTCTTTTCATCGCTAACAATTTACCAGCAAATCTTATCACCGACCTGCTCAATTGCAAAGACCAAAAAACCCTTCACGAAATGAACATCAAACGCCTCTGCCGGATCATCAAGGATAACGAAAAAATGACCCGCAAACAGCTGAGCATCCTATCCTAACCCGCC
>JANPFV010000031.1:0-6747 GCA_031423615.1 Candidatus Omnitrophota bacterium | reverse complement strand
GCTCAGGCGGAAGTTCCGGCGGAGGATTTAGTGGTGGGGGAGGAGGAAGAAGTGGCGGGGGTGGCGGTGGGGGAAGTTGGTAAACAGATTTTTAAAAAGGAGTAGGACGTGAAAAATAAAGGTTCAGCGCTTTGGCCCGTTTTAGCGGGTCTTGTTTTTCTTGTGGTTGTGGTTTTCGGCTGGTACATGAATGGTTATGACACAGCGATCAAGAAAGATGAACAAGTCAAAAATTCTTGGGCACAGGTTGACAATCAGCTCCAGCGCCGCAATGATTTGATTCCTAATTTGGTAAACACTGTCAAGGGTTATGCCAGTCAGGAAAAGGGTATTTTTACGGAAATCACCCGTTTGCGCAGTCAATGGGGACAGGCGACGACGATCGACCAAAAAGTTGAAAACGCCAACGCCATGACGGCCGCGCTTTCGCGATTGCTGATGGTCCAAGAAAATTATCCTATTTTGAAAAGTAATGAAAATTTTCTCGCTTTGCAAACGCAATTGGAAGGCACCGAAAATCGCATTGCGGTTGAAAGAATGCGCTATAATGAAGCCGTGAAGGATTTCAATCAATATCAGCGTTCGATTTTGGGGAAGTTTTTTACGGCCAAAGCGGGAGTAACCCAGCCGGCGGTTTATTTTCAGGCTCAAGAAAAAACTAAAGAAGTCCCTGCAGTAAATTTTAATTAAAGGACGGTTCTCGTGTCGGTTGAAAAGTTAAATAAATTAGCAAATTTTTCTGGTCGTCCGGGTCCCTTGCTTTTGATCATTATGGATGGCATTGGCTTGGGCAAACAGGATGAGAGCGATGGTGTTTTTCTGGCTAAGACACCCTTTCTGGATAGTTTAAGGAAAGACAAACTGTCTACTACGCTTAAGGCTCACGGGAAAGCCGTTGGTATGCCTTCCGATGAAGATATGGGCAACAGCGAGGTTGGCCACAATGCTTTAGGAGCTGGTCGAGTTTTTGCGCAAGGAGCTAGTCTGGTCAATGATGTGATTAAAAACGGCCAAATATTTAAGACCCTTGTGTGGAACCAGCTTGTCGAGAATGCCAAGAAACCCAACCATACGTTTCATTTTATCGGGCTTTTATCCGACGGGAATGTGCATGCGCATATTGATCATCTTTTGGCCATGTTGCAGGAATGTGCTAAAGAAGGAGTCAAGCATGTGCGTTTGCATGTTTTGCTCGATGGCCGAGATGTTTATGAAAAATCCGCGCCGCAATATTTAGAAAAAACGGAAATGCTTTTGCAGGAACTCAATAGCCAAGGTTTGGATTATCGCATCGCGTCCGGTGGCGGTCGGATGGTCACGACCATGGACCGTTATAATGCAGATTGGACCATCGTTAAGCGCGGTTGGGATGCGCATGTTTTAGGAAAAGGCCGTCCCTTTAAAAGTGCCGGGCAAGCGATTGCGACATATTACAGTGAAGATCCCCAAATCACCGATCAGTATTTGCCGTCCTTTGTTGTCGTGGAAAACGGAAATCCTGTCGGGACCATCAACGATGGCGATTCGGTTGTGCTTTTTAATTTTCGCGGAGACCGCGCTATTGAATTGTCGCGAGCTTTTGAAGAGGAACAGTTTGATAAATTCGACCGGGAACGTAAACCGCAAGTTGTTTTTGCGGGGATGATGCAGTATGACGGAGATTTGCATATCCCTCATCATTTCTTGGTCAATCCTCCGGCGATAGACCGGCCCATGAGTCAGTATGTTTGCGCTTTGGGAATCAAGACTTTTGCTATTTCGGAAACGCAAAAATTCGGCCATGTGACTTATTTTTGGAATGGTAATAATTCCGGTTATGTTTGTGCGGATTTGGAGAAATACATCGAAATTCCGTCGGATAAAATCCGGTTTGATCAGGCCCCGCGTATGAAAGCCGACGAAATCACCGCGGAGACCATAAAAATTTTAAACTCCGGACAGTTTAAATTTGGGCGCCTCAATTATCCTAATGGTGACATGGTTGGGCATACCGGCATTCCCGCTGCGATTATCGCTTCCGTAGAAGCGGTGGATGAAGGTCTAAGTCAGCTTGTCAAAACCGTCAATGATCTTAAAGGGATTTCTGTTATCCTCGCCGACCATGGCAACGCGGATGAAATGTATACGGTAAAAAATGGGAAGAAAGTAGTCAGCACTGCACATTCTTTAAATCCGGTTCCTTTTATTATTGTCGATTCAGGGTATAAGGGGGAGTATGAAATCGCCGACCTGAAAGAGCGGGGCTTAGCCAACGTCGCCTCGACGTTGTTTAATTTATTGGGGTACGAGAAACCCAAGGACTATGCGCCATCATTGATCCGTTTTAAATCTTGATTTTCAATTCTTCTGCTCTTTTAATCTTATTATATAGACCACATATAGATATTGCGTACTCTATATGTATATGATATTCTTTAAATGAATTTTCCAATTAAAGGAGATGACATGTCCGCACAAAATTTCCAAAGCAAAAAATTTTTTTCCAGTATTTTAATCTTGACCCTACTTGTCTTTGTAACACCCTCTTTTGCTCAAGAAGTCGATCTAAAACTTCCTTCACCTTCAAAAATCAAGGCGATAAGTAAACCTTTTACTCCTGTCTTGATCAAGGCCGTTACCGTAAATCCCAATGATCCTTTTCTCTTCGATTTTATTATCGATAAAGGAGATAGCACCTTAAGTGATGAAGCGTTCGAGGCAGAAACGCAAAAACTTGTTAAATATTTCTTAGCCGCTTTAACGATCCCGGAAAATGACTTGTGGGTCAACCTTTCTCCGTATGAGCAAGATGCCATGGTTCCCCGAGTGCTGGGTGTTACCGAATTGGGAAAGGACCTTTTAGTCGAAGATTATTATTTGAAACAAGTCACGGCCCAATTGACCAATCCTAATACCGAAACGGGAAAGAAATTTTGGAAGTTGGCTTACGCCAAGGCTCAGGAAATGTATGGGACAACCCAAGTGCCCATTAATACTTTCAGCAAGATTTGGATCGTTCCTGATCAAGCCATGGTTTTGGAAAAAGACGGCAGTGCCTTTGTCGCCTCAAGTCATTTGAAAGTTTTTTTGGATCAGGATTATCTCGCCGTTAAAAAGAATTTAGACAATAAAGAAATCGGCACCGATAAACTCGGCATCCAAAAAACGCAGGACATCAACAGTTTTTCATCGCAGATCATAAAAGACGTCGTTCTTCCCGAGATTGAAAAGGAAATCAATGCCGGCGAGAATTTTGCATCGGTGCGCCAAATTTACAATTCCGCAATTTTAGCGGCCTGGTACAAAAAACGTTTGAAGGAAAGTTTGCTGGGAAAAATTTATGTCGATCAAAATAAAGTGGCGGGTGTCAATGCCCAAGATATGGATTCGGGCGACAAGATTTTTGAAAAATATACCGCGGCGTTAAAGACCGGGGCCTACAACATTATTAAGCAAGACTATGATCTTTCAACCCAAAAAGTGGTCCAGCGAAAATATTTTTCCGGCGGAGTAAAAATGGCTCCGACCAGAATCCTTGATGTCCAGCCATTGAGCGCGGAAAGATTGGCCAGCTTGCCCGCCGCCGCGAATGATACTTTTATGGAACAGCTTGCTACTGGGACATACGGCGGCGGTTTCGTTGGACAAGGTCGGGGAAGTGTGGCGTCAAACCCGGCCGCAGGACAAGGGCAAGTGGTCGTAGCTCATTTTCGTTTGGAACGTTCTTCCTCCTCGAACGTTGCTCAAGTTTCCAACCGCATAAATAGGACCGCTGCCAATTCGCCGGTCGCTTCTTCGAATAACGTCGTAAGACTTAATCAAATCTTGCCTGCCCATGCAGCTAATTCTAGTCCTTTGGATGAAGAAGTCACCATAGGGGTCGCTCACGATGTGGCCTTAGTCATGCCGCCTCAAGATTTGGAATCAACGTTGGCAGATTTAGGTGTTTCCTCAACAGATAAAGAAAGAATTCAAGCGGAACGAGAGGCTAGTCAAAATTCTCGAGCAAGGAATAACGTGTCAACTCCCACTCCCGTTTTGGATCGAGTTGTTGCAAATAATCCCCGCCCTTTTTTATCGCAGGGACAGGCACCTGTCGGACCTATCGGACCTGGTGGACCGACGGGACCGGGCGGTCCGGGAGGCGGCGGACCTGGGGGACCGGGTGGTATCGGAACCGGGATAATTAACCCCTGGCTTATAACAATGATTAGATCCATTCACGATGATAATGGCGGCTTAAGCACTCATCTGCAAAGAGAAGGGTATGATCCTACGACGGTTTCCACGGTTGAAAAAGCTAGAACCGCTATTGAGACGGTTGTGGCAAATAATCCGGGAATTTTGGATGATCCATCGGCGTTAATGTCTCGTGCTAATGATAACCCCGATATTAAAAATTTTGCCAGTCGGTTGGGCAGTCCCGAAGAAAATAATGTGGATCGCGGATTAGCGCGGAGCATAGTTGAATCTGGAGGTGGCGGAATGGGCGGCACTCGCGGCGGAGGTGGAGGATCCTCTGGAGGTACGGGAAGTACAAACAATACTTCGTCGGACGATGCGTTTTATGCTTTGCATTCTTTAAATACTCATCCCGCAACGGATTTTGTAGCGCTCTTTGCGGCGCATGCAAATTGGGCTTTAGTGGTCGCTCAAACCGTGCAGGGAATGGCCACTACAAATCCGGCGGTCTTCAATGATCCGACAAAATTTATTTCTGCCGTCCAGCCCGCACTTCAAGCTAAAGGAATTCCGGCGGACCAAGCGAAGAAGATGGCACCCGCAGTGGCCCAGGAAGTAGCAAATATTGCCAATGATCAAAGGGCCGCTTTTTCAAAGCAAAACCGGGCCTTGGCTGCATTATCCATTGCGGATGAACAAACCATCCGCACCGCCCTTTCAGCGGCGGGAGTCGAGAACGCTGACAAGGTCGCCAGCCGGTTTGTAGCTTTACGCACGGCGCAACCCATGGCCGCGAGGAATCCGGGTGCCATGTCTCAATCTGGGCAAACCGAACTCGCCGATACTTTTTCCGCCGCTTCAGAAAATCAGGCCTTTCAAGACACTTTCAACGCCACTCCTATTGGTGCGACAAATACCGACAATCAATGGCGGGTTTTGGCTTTTGTCCCTGAAAATGAAATCGTTGAAGCCATTAGGATATCTTCGAAAGCAACATTAAAGGAAGCTGAAGGTGTGGCCCGGCAAGTTGCGCAAGTCCGCGCAAAAACTCCCAGCGCTTTTTTAAACCGTGAATCTTTAAGTAAAGCGGGTGAAGAAGAATTAGCGGACAAAATCGATAATCTGGTCACGACTCATCGCGCTTTTAGTGGCTTGGCCCACCAATATTTATCGCCGGCATCGGCTGATAATGAAAATAAATTAAGGATGGCCGCCAATATAATTTATCAGTCAATTCCAGAAGGTGAAAGATCAGGACTTAAAATTGCTTCCCCCGCCGATATGCACAGTTTGTTAAGGACGGCCCAGCAAAGCGGACAGTTATCTGATCCCCGCCGTCTTGCTCCACAATTACGCCGTATTTTAGAAAGGCCCAGTGTCCAAACGGCTTTAAGATCATTGCCGGGTAATGAGACCGTGGTGAAATCAACCGTGGCAGAAAACCGGAATTTGATTCTTCGCGCCGCGTCGGACACCGCCGCTGACCCGGATGGATCTAAAATAGTTGATCGTTTGGTGAATTCGGTTTATCGTGGCGATCGGACTCACGCTCAAGAATTGGTCGATGGATTAAGAAGGGTGAGTCGCAATCTTCAAAGCGCTACACCCGAGGAACAGGAAAGGATCGCCAATATGCCTTCTGGCGAATTCAAAACGTATTTAGTCGCACAGGGGGTTTCGCCAGAAGCCGCCAATGCCTATGATGAAAGGAAACTCGGTGGTATCGACTTAAGTTCGGAACAAATGGACCTTAAGATCAAGCGGGATGGAAAGGGTGTTGTCTTGCCTGTTTCCGATCAGGACATCCGTGACCTTAACGTCGAGGGCCTTGAACCGGTCATGCTAAAATATCAGCCGGCGACGCCGGCCACGGTGCCATTTTTAATGAATTTATCCAGTTCCGCACAATCTAAGTAAAGGAATCGTACTACAGTTTTAAGGTCTCGGCCAATTTGGTCGGGACCTTTTTTTAGGTGTGCGCGGCATGCATGTGAACTAGACGGTGAAAGACCGTTACGGAGGAGATAGCACCAACCGTTAGCTAAAGGCAAGGGTGTCCGTCGCGAGGCGGAATCTGAAAGAAGTCATAAGGCAAAATCTCGGCCTGAGGAACACGAACTGCAAGTGAGGCCTGTACAAGTCGGACGAGTTTGCATAACAAAACGAAGTCCAAAGCTATCCGAGGCTTGACGGGTAAATGCAGCAGGTAGATGAGAAGAAAGTTCACAAGCTTACCCGCGGAGATCTGACAGTAAGCTACGAAAAGAAAAAAAGTAGCAACCCATGCAGTGATGCGTGACTGAACTGTCAGAAGTCAGCAGAGGCCATAGTAGCCCGACGATAGTCGAGCGAAGGGCTGAACATCAAGAGGTTCTTAAAACTTGAAAGGCACGAGAGGATTGCAATGAAAGCAGACAACTTCAAGAACAATGAAGGCTGGCCGCAAGAAAGAGGAGTGGAACTCCAAGGTAATGCGGGAGCGCTGAGCAAACAATCGATGTCAAAGAGTCAAGAGAACAATGGGCAAGAAAGAGAAGAAAGATTGCTGGAAGAAATCCTGACGCCTAAGAATTTGAATCTTGCGTA
>JANPFV010000030.1:0-2334 GCA_031423615.1 Candidatus Omnitrophota bacterium | reverse complement strand
AAAAATTCTCCAATATTCAACATTCCTAAAGATACTGCTGAAAAAGGCTATTTAAAGAAGACAAAAACGATCCCGATTGCTTAAGAAATGTTTTTTGTTAAAAATAATGCTGTATTTTGAGTTCTAATTAGGAGTTCGGGTGGACTGTAGTTAAGGAATAGTTGTTGATAAATACTCTTTGATATGCATCAATTCTTTTCTGGCTGATTTTTTGAAATTTTTCACTCAATTCTTTAATACAAGATCTAAGCGAAACAATGTATTTTCCCATGTCCATATCATCTGTTATGTTTAAATTTGCTCCAAAACTGTACTCTCCTATTGCCAATCCAGATGTGTTTTCTTTACTTACAATGCACATTGAAACACCATCACTCAATACACCTATAGCTGGAGGAATCACACGAGAATACGCTGAAGAAATTCGATCCCCAGCTAAAATAAGAACTTTGCTCATTCTACCTGTTTGCACCATCTCATTTGCAAGAGCAAGCCCTGACAGTAGGTTTGCACAGCCAGAAAAAGACATCGACAAAGGATAAGCATTTATTAACCCGCATTTTCTAAGCATCTCATAGAATTTATGACGGAAAGAAAAATAATTTCCACTTTCGCTTTCTTCAACACCGGAGAAACTTTCCGTTGCCATTAGAACACCGTCTATGGATACTGGATCGATGGAATATCTTTCGAGCTGCTCTTGAATTAATGCTTCGAGCATTTGCCATATAGTTTCCTTTGATACACAAAATTTTTCGAGCCCGGAATTCCTGAGAATTGTCACCAACTCCCGACTGACATTATTATGTCCAAGCTCTTCAATGGAGACCTGATCCCCAACCTTATAGTTAATAAAGTTTAAATAGGTGGTTGATTTTAGATCGGTCATCTCACGTCTTGGAACACTTAGAATCTTTCATATGCTTAATACTTATATAAGATTCAAACTGCGATCTACTGGTAAATATTAGATTTTAGTTGCAATAATTATACCGGTCGACCACGACATTTTAGTGATCAAGTAATCACTTCTGCTTTCTAAATCTTTTATTAAATTTGCAACCTTTGGGGCATGATCATCGGTCCAGTTTGGCTGCGGAAGCATGTCGTCTATAATATAAAGTCCACCTTTGTTTAAAAGATCAAGCGCTAAGTCCAAGTCCCAATATTTTCCTGGCCACGTATCAGCAAAAATAAAATCAAATTTCTGCCCTGATAAGGACCGCAAGAACTCAGAACCATCCTGGACATAGAACTCTATCCTTTTGTCTTTTGAAAGATATTTTCTAGCTACTTCCACAAATTGGGAATCATGATCTACAGTAATGAGCTTTGAATCTTTGTCCATGCCCTGCAATAACCAATAAGCGGAAAGCCCCGTCCCCGTACCAAGTTCCAGAATCTTGCCATTTCTTTTTATTGCAACCAAGGTTCTTAAAAGAGACCCAGTTTTATAATCGGATGCCATCGTAAAGCCGGAATCCTTGGTGTCCTTTTCCATAGCAGGAATATCAACAGGTATTGACAAATTTATTGCATCATTCATATACACCCTCCAATTAGTTGTTTTAGGTTCTTCAAATTCTCACTTCCACTCTACATTGATATCGAATCGCTCAGGTCGCCTGAATGATAATCCAGTATATGGAACAAATGATTTTTCTAATGAGTTTATCCAACTGGTCTCTTCTAATATCTTCTTTAATGTAACTTCCAGCTCAGCTTTCGCAAGGTTTATTCCAGGACAATTATGAGCTCCCCCACCAAATGCAAGATTATTCTTCACGTCTCGAAATGGATTAAAATTATCAGCATCTTCAAAAACGCACTCGTCTCGGTTTGCGCTGCCTATGCACACTTGCAATACTGATCCTTTAGGAATTTCAACATTTTCAATTAACATATCCTGAAGGGCAAACCTGATTGTAAAATGCAGTGGGGATTGCCATCGAATTACCTCTTGAACAAAACTTGCAATAGCCAGGTTACCCGACCTTAAACTTTGCTGATATTGCTGAAATTGAGTAAGACAATACATCAGACTAGAAATTCCACAGATGGTCGTTTCTGTCCCTGCTGCCAGCAGAAGTAATGAGGTGCATATTATTTCTTCATGATCGAATACAGTGTCTTGCGACTTTGCAATTTCGTGGATTTTCGTATAAAAATTTCTTTTCTTTGCATCAAAACTATTTAGTTACCACTGAAAAACCATCGACACTTCTCGTCGATGATGGTTAAAATAATTGATAAAATCTTCTTAAAACTGCACAAAATATAGTAAAATACCGTCGATAAGCGTGCAGAAGGAAACATTTAAGGAGCCTCTGACTT
>JANPFV010000029.1:0-17569 GCA_031423615.1 Candidatus Omnitrophota bacterium | reverse complement strand
TCGTTTGGCCGGCCACTATTGGCGGTATCAAGACACCAACTTTGTGAGGAATTATACGGCGCACTGCCCGGACCGCCGGCCGGCAAGGTCAAACGGTTGGTTCCGGAAATGTCGGGATATTCCCATATATCGGCCGGACATGTCAGTCCGGGATCCGTGGGTTTATGGGCATCACACCAATGACATTCATACGGATTCGCGGCAAAGTCTAATGTCCCCAAGCCCGAACCGGCATATCTCATTTTGTAAAGAAAAGAAAACAGGGTCGGTCTGCGCGGAGGGCTCGGCGACATCCAGATGTCCGGATTCGCTAAAGAAAAATTGGGTGACGTATAAAACCCAACGGTATCTTTCAAATGAAATCCCGCGTCCACAGGACTGTAATTTTCCCGGCCATTGCCGGGGTCGGAGTGCCAATTGGAATTGGCCTGCTTAACATGATAAAGATGGTGTTCGTCATCACGTCCCAAGGCTTCACGAAAGGACATAAAGCCGTTTGTCGAATCTTCATAACTAAAATCATAAACAAAGGGATATTCATTTCCTAGACTTTGATAAGGAGAACGGCCGGCGCAGGTTGAACGAATACCGATTTGCTCTTGTCCGGATGCCGTGTCACATTCCTTGGGAATGGCCCCATCAAAATTTGAGCAGCAAAAATCACATTCCGCGGGTCGCCGCGCATTATATGTCGCATGAAGTGGATCATTGGCTGGATCATCAGCGGGAAGAAAACAAGCATGATTAGGGTTGGGGTTAATGCCCATTGAAGGGATTGCCTTTGTTTTTTCATCCGGGTAATAAACCGGATCCCATAGACCCCATCCATCCGTTCCTTGGACAACCAATTCATGAAAAGCATTTTCAAAATTCCTGACCTCAGTGACGTCCGGCCCCTGAAGTGCGGCCATACGGCGGGTATTGTAAAGAGCAAACCGCGCAATTGTGTCCTTGGGCTCTTGTGTTTCGTCATTATGGACAAAACCAAAAAGTCCATCCTGGTCCATATCATAAATATCCGGGACCTTTCCGGTGTCGGTTTGCACCGCTTGCAATGCCGTTTGTATCCCGCGTTCAACCGCTTGACCTGTCGGGCTTAAATTAGCACTCTGCATTTGGTTCCACATATCGCTTATTCCCGGATCGATTGAAGCGGCAATAATCAAAGAGGCCGCTTCCATGACTGCTCCCACCGCCGCCGCATAAGCAATCGTGGCATAAGTAGATGAGCCCCATGTGACAACAGCGAGTACGATCATCGCAAGCAATGTTAAAAAACCAAAACCCGACGATTTGCAATAATGGACCCTCCAGCCCATGGTTTCGATATATTCTTTCTGACCGGAACTGGCAATATAAGAAGCCATGCTGGAAGCCGCCGCATTGGCCGCTTTCATGGTCAATGTTTTTGTTTGAGACATCATGGTTAAATTTATGGAAGCGGCAAAAAGAATAAGCCCAATGGCAATGATGACAATCATAATAACGGCGACTTGTCCTGAGCGGGACGTTGCAATGCGGCCACGCCAGCGAGACCGAAGATTATTGATAAAACAAAACACGCTTTGTAACCTTTCGTTTTTTATTTCTACGGGAGCCGGTTAGGTCCGAAAATTTCACTGTTGATCGTTGACGCGTCCATCGGTTGTCCTTCATAAAAAGCAGGACGGATCTGACGGTAATTGTCATTTATATCCATGTTCACAGGAGAGATCAAGGTTGTCTCGTGGGCAACGCGCCGGCCTGCAAGGTCAGATCCCACCCAGAAAAAAACTTTAACCATACCCAGCATCAGCATAACAATGACAATCGTACTGAATGTGCTTTCAATCATGGTCTGCCCGGTCAACATGCGCCGTGTTCTTAAAATATCCCATCCTCGAAGATAAACAAATATTATTTTTATTTTTCGCATAAGTTCAATGAATAACCTCAGTGCGCGTAAACCATGTGCGCCCGGCTTTGTTAGAAATACGGCTGCGAACATACAGTTTTAAATAATCCGGTGAATGGGAATCGGTATTAAGACACGTCATCTGAGCATTGGTTCCCAAGAAACAATTGTTACAGGCTTCCACCGGGTTATCCGGCGGGTCCGCGTCCCATTTTGGGATAACAGTATTATTTTTAGGGATATTCCCATTACAAAAACGATGCGTATCATTACTCAGCTGAAAAACCCTTTGTACAATATCGACATGCTCATTCATGTTGGTGTTGCGAATATATTGGTCATTCCTCAGGTTATATAATTTGCCTTCCTGAATTCGGTAGACCGTCCCGTTGCTCGTAATGGCAAAAAGCTGACTTTCTTTTAATAAGCCGACTTTCTTATTTGGCTGACGGCCGTCGATTGAAAGGTCAAGGTCTCCGTCTTGCCGGTCAATGACGATAGCTTGAAGGGTTCGTCCCGTAGCGCCATCTACGGTGCTGAATATGATCTGCTCTTCATAAAAATCACCATCGACATCATAGCCCTCTTTTGTGGATAATTCTCCCACGGCTTGCTTTCCCCGCCATTGCCAAAAAAAAGACAATTGTCCATTATTGGAAAGAATTAAACTTTTATCAACTCCCGCCGCCGCCACCGGATCCGTCCCGTCGAAATGGATATCAAAATTTCCGGCCGGATTATAATCCGTATTTTTAAAATTTCCCACAATCTGTTGCAAAACCACACAACCCACACCATTGGCGCACGTCGGATCCCAACATCGCGAATCGGTAGGATGATTACTACCACATTGCGCCATCCCGGCAGGCTGGGTGAGGGGAAAATCCACAACTTTAAAATTTGCTGTCAAAAAAGAAAATCTCTGTCCATTGATCCACACATCGTAATGCGGCAAAACATCATTGTCACACTTGCCTGCGGCGCAAGAAGACGCCCAGTCATTATAATCGTCCTTGTCCGTCGGGTAAAAAAGTTGGTTGGAATATGTTCCGCTGCCGCTTACGACCAAGGGCACACGGTCGCGGCTGCCGAATTTATTTCCAAAATCGCCGGAAAGCCGATCTTCAATTACCATAGTCGTTGCCGTGTTGCGGCCCGGCTTTTCCCGATAGGCCATTTCGAAAGATTTACTCATAGCATAGCGGGTGGCTTGCATTTGGGTCCGCATATAATTTCCTCCGCTCACCCCCTGACGAAAAATCAAGCTGATCACAAAAATCAGAATAGACCCAAAGATCGCCAGCTCAATCGCGCTTTGGCCCTGGTGATTATCTAACATTCTTTTTTTATTGTTGTGAGTCAACACGAGTAAACCCGCTTTTTGTTTCTCTTAATCTAGAATTATCCGTGCGAATAGATTCTTTTCCGAGAATTGAATTTTGTAAAACAACGGTTGTGATCGTGTTGCCGCTGAGCGTCTGCGTGATATCAGATTCCGTTGCCATTGGGTCATACTGCTCTCCTACACCTTCAATGGACGTGCGCATACGCCCCTGAATCCCCCGTTTAAGATAAATTTGCATGGATATTAAAGCCGCGACGACAATAATGATAAACATGGCGTATTCTAAGGAAGCCTGGCCCTTATATCCTAACTTTTTAAGCATGATTCACCTCGTCTGTCATTGCGCTTATTCGTCCCCGGAAAGACCTAAGTCTGATCTTGTGCTGATCTCGGATCCTGTGTCTTCATTATAAATCGATTTAACATTATGGACTGAACCGGTTCGTTGTTCCAGTTTTTGTGTCCGACGATCAAAGCTCATCCGGGTTTCTTGATTAATCAAACCGACTTTTCCGGGCTGTTCGGCATTTTGTTGATAACCCACTTCATCCGCGACCGTTTTGACCATGGCTTGCGTTCCTTTTTTTATCGTCGGTGATATCGCCACTAAAAATGCAATCACAACACCCAACAACAAAGTATAGTCCAACATAGTTTGGCCACGGTCATTCATTGCGCGCGCCTTGGGGAAGACGTTTCTGAAGTACTCGTAGAGTCGACGGTCGAGCTGATTCCTGTTTCAATCCTGCTTGAGACAGCGCTCAAAGGTGTTTCCTCTTCCGTGGTCGCCGTGCTTTCCGCTTTGTCGGTTCGCGTATGGGAATAATAAGGGTCATAGCCGCTGGGCAAAATACGATTAGGATGCATCTGGTTATAAACGCCATTGACTTGGATGTACATATAGTTTCGCGCGTCGTGGACGCGCCCCTGTACAGCCCGCTTGACATAGGATGACATGGCGACAATAACAGCCGTAACTATAAAAAAAAGGACCGCGTATTCTATGGCAAGACTTTGACCGCAATTGTTTTTGCAAAAGGACGAAGGCATAATTTTAAAAATACCGGTTTAAAAAAGCATGGCTTACCTAGAAATTTTTACTTCCGCTGTTAAGCGGACAAGCTCCCAAGTAAGCCATGCTCCTGTACGTTATAGAAAAACAGAGTTCCTTGCTTGCCTTTTATTTACCCCAATACTCGGAATTGAGGGTAACAATATTCTGAGTTCTATTGGTTGTCGTTGTTTCATCAGCGCGAAGAGTTGTGGACGCTTCTCCTTGATCGCTGTTTTCGGTTGTATTGCTGGTGACGTGCACCTTTTTGTAGACATTGGTGTTTCCAACAGAATACTGATCGCCAATATCATCAGCTGCACCGCGTAAACGGCCCTGCAAACCTCTCTTAATATAAACTTGTATCGAGAGAAGTGCGCCGATAACGATGATAATGACAATGGCGGCTTCGAGCGTTGTCTGCCCTTTAGCTTTTCTTAGGTACTTAAACATTGAACATTCCTCCTGTTAAAAGGATTACCCCGGTAATCCTTAGATACCGTTGGTAATACCTGCCGTTGACGTGTTAGAGAAACCACCCGACTTACGAGTTCTTGTTTCGTCCTGTGTATAACCCACCGTATTGGCATTATGAGTTTGGGTTTCGGTTGAGTCTCGGTCAACGTCGTAAGAACTGCTTGCATAGTAAGGTTCGTATTGAAGCGTGTTTCCTATTTCGGTTGTTCGATTAGCCATGTAATGAGCGGCATCGCGAATTCTCGACTGAATAGCACGTTGCGCAAAGGTCTGCATGGCAATAATAGCCGCCACAACCAAAGAAATTAACAGTGCAAGTTCCACTGTTTGCTGGGCTTTTTTATTTTTAAGTAATTTCCTAAACATTGGTAACACCTCCGTGAAGGTTAAGCTTATTATTAACTAGTGTGAGATTGGCCCAATCTGTTCGCAATGTTATCCATACCATTGGTTCCATATTGCAACGTTTTGTTGTAAGCTGTCGCGAATGGACCGCTCGGCCCGAGGAAATAGATAAGCAGCACTATAACCGCAGTCACCAAGACGATATATTCAACGGTACTTTGCCCTTTTTTCTTTTTTTGGTGAAGATTTTTAAACATTATTGTTCCTCCTTAATAATAAAAACCCACTTTAATCACTTGGTTTGTATTGCCTTAATCTTTGTACCCTTCTTGGATCGCCTGCTGAGTTGCCTGCACCGATCGAAACACATAAGTGCTCATGGCTATCATTGCCGAAGCCACGACTGCCACGATGATGGCATATTCAATGAGATTCTGTCCTTTTTGATTCTGGGTTAGCCGCATCGTGCTGCACCTTTTGTGTTACAGAGGATCCTTGCCCTAGCTCTAGCAACTGAAGAGCGGATACAGTTATTGGGCTCTATCACCGTTCCCTTTTAAGGAGTCCGGCTTCTCAAGGTCTTGTAAAAAAATACAAGCCAGAGAATAAAATCCCGTCTTGCGACGGGATAATAAACAAATTCAAGTTTCTCAAAAAACAATAACACTTCACCTATAATGCTTTAAAACTATAGCATATTGGAACCGAGAGTGTCAAGGCGACAGCGTATTAATTATGTATAATTTAAATTAGTTAGTCCGTAAGCTAATTCGCGCAAGTATCCGGCGACCTTTAGAATCTTGAAAAACCCCAGTATTAAGAGCTTGCGTAGCGGTCTTAAGTTGGGGATAAAGTGGATCGTTGGCGGGAAGAAGAAAGGACAGCATCCGAATCCGTTCTCCATCTTGCAGAAGGGCAGGAAGACTATAAATTTGTTCACTAGAAAAAGAAAAATAATGCTGGCAAAATACTTTAAGGACATTGCGTAAGGCTTTAATACTTTCCACGAAAGATGCAGCATGGTCCAATAAAAAGAGGTCATTTTCACGTTTTTTTTCAAAAACCATAGAAGAAACGGAAGGATTTTCAAGTCCGGGCCAGGTTAAAAGAAAATCCAAAACGGCTTTTCGTATTGTTTCCGCTTGACTAGCGGCATTGGTTATTATCACCGCAAATGGTTTTTCCGACGGGGAAAGGCTGACCGCCAGAACCTGAAGGTTTGAAGAAAGCCCCGGAGAGACGAAGCTTTTATAAAAAAATGTCTTATTTAATATTGAAACATGGGCTTCTTCAGCAAATTTTAAAGAAAGTTTAGGCAAGATATTTTCCCATGACTTTACTACAAATACAAAAGTCCTCTTCTTTCCCACACAATAGTTATATTTAGAAATTTCAACATTGTGGAGGTTATATAATGTGATTTCGGTTAGCATTTCCTTTAGGTCATCTCCAAACATTGACATCAAGCATTGGATCAATTTGTCAATGTTAATAATATTTGCGGGACAGTAAAAAACTGCAGAATGGACATTTTTAATGATGTTGCTATTCACGAACCGTGAGGCTTCGGCCATAGAAACTTGTTCACCAGATTGGACATTATCCAAACTAGCAATTTTATTTTTCATATCAATAAAAACAACGGTGCCATCCTGATTCGTCAATTTTAAATAAGCAATCCCTTGCAAAAGTATTTCCACTTCAATCGCAAGCTTCATGCCACAATCGGTTATATTCTCGGCCGCCCCAAATACCGACAAATGCGTTTCCAATCCATCTTTTCTCATATCTTCGGGAGCATCAAAAAGCCATTTCCACGTCGAAATATCAAAATCATCAAATATCTTATTTTCGGCATCCCTAGAAAAAAGCAATAAATCACCTGTATTATCAAAATTAATATTAAAACGGCTGCCCAGTTCATCTTTTAAAAATTTGCCTAAAATTGACTTTCCAGCCAAGTTCCATTCAATGGCTTTAAGAAAAAGAGCTCCTCCATTTTCGACCTTTGTTTCTTGCGGATCATTTTGCAAATTTTTTTTTGGATGCTCTTCATCCTTTAGATTGGACATTTTAAAATCCCCTGGATCTACACCTTTTTGAGGAATGGGAATTGTAGGAATTTTTGAAACGACTTCAGAAGGGAGATTTCTTTTGGCAGGAAAATTTACAGAATCTAGAAGGGAATCCACCTTGTGATGAGAAAAAATCTGGGTTTTCTTTTTTTCAGGAATTTTGTATTTCTTAACGTTTTTCTTATTTAATAATATTTCCTCATTGCTGGATAAACTGTGTCTTCCGATAGGGCTGCTTAAATTTGCAGCCTGCAAAACCGAATTTACCGAAGATTTTGATATCACAATATTAAATTTATCATAAACGGCGCTGCTCAATTTGCGGCAACTTAACTGGGGAAAAGATTTCTTTTGAGCCAGTATAAAATCCCGGATATCTTCGCGTAATTTATGGACAACGCCCATTCTGCCTCGGAAATTTCTTTTTGGACATTAAATATTTGATTTACTATAGCATATATGAAATTTAATAACACTAAATAAATGTCCAATTTGAACTGTCTTAAAAAAATAATATTAATTTTTAATTGGCAAAATTCTAAAAGTAGTATAATTCTTATAAAGGATTTTCCCTATGCTGGCTTGCCCTTACTGTTTTGAAAAATTAATTGAAAAAGTGGTCAAATGTCCCCACTGTGAACAGTTTTTACTCGACCCGATTTTCAATTTGGATCGACCGCCTTTAGACAAAAAAAATTGTCTTTATTGCGATAAAAAAGTTTTGCGGGAAGCTCGAATTTGTCAGTATTGCCATCGCTGGCTAGATGAAGTTGAACGGGTGGCGAGAGACATCGATTTAGACGATCTGGTGTGAAGTCTTTTTATTCCCAAGAAATTATATCCCCAAGAAAAGTTTTTGTTCGGTCAATTTGGCCTTCCGGCAGTTCAATGGCGCAATCTGCCGCCCAATAAAACGCGCTCATTCGAAACGGTTTTATGCCCCGCACCAATCCCACCACCACGCGACTGTGATCCACAAAAACGACATCGATGGAGAATTTCATAAAAAACATATGGATCGATTGACATCGCTTGATAAGAAGACCTTCCCCTTGTGGTAAAGAATCGTGCCGCAAAAGTCCAATAAACCCTGAAGCGATCGTGTCCGCCACAACCGCACTTTCGGCTAAAACAGTATTGCGTGTTTGATTAAGAATGCGCACAAGGAAGGCTTCCTTATAACATTGAAATTACGGGCGGGTGAACATACCTTTATCAATTTTAAGGCCCATCGAAGTCAACTCTTCATAGCTTTTGGGAATATATCCCGTCGGACGATAATCGCCCAAAACCACTCCATTTTCACCAAGGCCCTTCTGGTCATAAACAAAGATATCTCGCAAATCAAGCTGATGGTCCTGGATCATCCCAACGACTTCCGTAATCCCGGTGATCTTTCGTGTTCCGTCGGAAAAACGGGAAATTTGGACAATAACATCGATCGCAGAAGAAATCATTTCATTGATCGCGCGCATAGGCAATTCGATGCCGCTTAACAAAATCATGGAACTCATACGAACCATAACGTCTCGGGTCGAGTTGGCATGCAAGGTTGTCATGGATCCGTCATGCCCCGTATTCATGGCTTGCAACATGTCGAGAACTTCGGGGCCGCGGCACTCCCCAATGATAATGCGGTCCGGCCGCATGCGAAGCGTGTTAATAAAAAGATCGCGGATCGAGATTGTTCCTTTGCCTTCTACGTTAGAAGGACGCGACTCCAAGCGCGCCCAATGACTTTTTTTCAAACGCAATTCGGCCGCATCTTCGATGGTAATAATCCTTTCATTGTCGGGAATGAATTGCGAAATAACATTGAGCAAAGTCGTCTTACCTGAGCCGGTACCTCCGGAAACAATAATATTCTTGCGTCCCAAGACGCATGTTTCAAGAAAATCATGCATGGATTTAGAGAGACTGTGGTGCTTTTCCAACAAATCGTCCGCTGTTAAACGTTCCGCACCGAATTTTCTGATCGTGACCATCGGGCCATTCAAAGATAACGGAGGAATAATAGCATTGAAGCGTGATCCGTCGGGAAGACGGGCGTCGACCATAGGCACCGATTCGTCGATACGCCGTCCTAACGGGGCGATGATACGGTCGACGATGGAACGGACCTGCTGATCAGAAACAAATTTACGATTGGTTAAAATCAATTTCCCTCTTTTCTCAATGTAAATGACATCCTTGCTGTTGACCATGATGTCAGAAATGTCCGAGTCGGCCAGAAATTCTTCGAGCGGTCCCAAACCCAGCGCCTCATCGACAATTTCCTTGACGATGCGAGTCCGTTCTTCATGCGAAGAAAGAACCCCGCCCTTTTCCTCCAAGAGAAGATTTCCAACTAATTTTTTAGCAGATTCCTTGAGTTCCTGGGCTTTTTTAGGATCGCTTAAATTTTCGGGGGTCAAATCCTCAACGTGCAAACGCGAAACCAGTTTTTCGTGAATTCTTTTCTTTAGAGCGATAACTTCATCTTCTTCCTGTCCATACTGCAGGCCCGTCGGGATCTGAGCATTTTGTTGAGTTATCCCAAACTTTTCCCAAAATTTTCCCGGTTTGTTTATTCCGTCTTCCGTGGTCCGTTCGCGCGCCACCTCGCTGGGCTGGACATAAATGTCTTCCTTTTTCAAATCCTGGATCATTTTTGCAAACGCATCTGCAATCGGTCCCTTGGGCGCATCGATGACGCACGGAATACCGCCGTTTAAGGCTCTCCCGACGGCGTTTCCATCGGAAGGAATACGTCCCAAAATTTCGCAGGACAGGGCCGTACGGACTTCTTGCCACGCGAAACTGCCACGGCTTTCGGCACGATTCAAAACCAGTCGTACCATCTTTAAGGGATAATGCAGGCTCTGCAAAAGTTCGATGCACCACTGGATTTGATAAACGGCGAGAACGTCGGGTGTCACAACAAGAAGAATAAGATTGGAGTGATCGAAAACGCTTAAAAGTGTTTCGCTAAAAGAATTTCCCGCGTCCACGATAATATAATCGTAAACTTGGGCGGCCTTACGAAAGAAAGGTTTGATATTTTCCGGTGTGATATGTCCCGCTTGCCGGGACTGAAGAACAGCCGGCAAAAAATCTACACCGCATTTGTGGGAAATGACATATTTCTTAATGATCGAGGGGTCTTCGGTCTTTTCTATTTCCGCAAGGAGATTGACCAAAGCAAACCGCGGTGTCAAGGTCAGCATGCGGGCCATATCATGGACGCCCTGGAAATCAATGTCCACCAATAACACGCGTTTTCCAGAAAGGGCCAGAGCGGTGGCTAAGTTGACGGCGACAAAAGTTTTCCCAACGCCGCCTTTATTACCAAAAATGGTTATGATCCGTGAGTCCATTTTATCTTTTCGAATTAGAAAAATCTTTTATATTCTTGCGATTATACTGTCCTGCCTTATAAAATGCGAACGTATTTTTCGGGTCGCGGAATTTTTAAGAAATATTTTATTTTTTCTCTAAGGCAGGCGTTCCAAGAATGGCTTTTTCGCTGTACTCAACCGGGACAGAAATTTGCAGTTCCCGTAAATTCTTCGCCGGATTAAAAGGGTCGAATGGTGATAAAATTTCTGCCGTATCGACCGCATCTTTATCAAAAATAGTATACCCGGAGGATTGACTCACAGCGACATTCTTGACATTCCCGTCAGGTAAAATCGTAATATTAATGACGGCGGTGCCTTCCCAACGAGATTCCTTCGCTTCGTAAGGATAGGAAATCGTTTCTGCCATCTCGGCTGTTATTTTCTTGCTATATTTGTCTTTTATAGTTTTGATCTCATCATCGCTCAAAACATTTTGGGGTTCCCTTTGCCGCGGATCATCAAGCGCCATATTAAGGTTAGGATCTTCCGACGGCCCGCTACTGGCTACCTTCGTATCAGTTTTTTGAATACTCTCCGACTTGTTTTTTACAGTGGACTTTGTAGGCGGTTCTTTTTTCGCGACCTCTTTAACGATTTTGGATTTTGTTTTGGCCGACTTCTTAGAATTTTTAGCGCTCTTCTGGGCTCGGACTTTTTCTTCTTTTGCCCGTTTATCTTTTTCCGCTTTTTCTTTCTTCAATTTGGCGGCCGCGGCTTTAGCATCCGCCTTGGCTTTCCTTTCCGCGGCTTTTTTCTGGGCAGCGGTCAAAGGAGGTTCTACCTTTACGGTCTCCACGACCTTAGGCTCCACCATTTTGGGTTCGGCATTCAGCTTCGTCACTGGAGCTTGCACATCTTCGACGACAAGAGGAGCAGCGTTCGTTTTTTTACTTTCGTTTTTACTTTCGTCGGATAAAATAGCTTTTTCATTATTTTTTTGGGATTTGTTTCCGACTTTATTGGCTGACTGATCGGCAGAAATTTCTTGAGATTTACTTGCCGGCAGACTTTTAAGAATTCGCGGCGTCAAGGAAACAACCAATTCTTGATCGCTGTCAGGAGACGGCATTTTTTCCGATTTAAAAAGCAAACCGAGAACCGGAATTTTGCTTAAAAAAGGGACCCGCCTAATCGCCCGAGACTGGCGGCGCTGAATCATGCCGGCCAAAACAATGGTTTGCGCATCGGAAAGCCGGACCTTGGTCGTCGCTGTACGAGTCAAGAAGGCCACCGTTCCGGATCCGCCATTGGCCCCATCGATATCTCTGACCGTGACATTGACCTTGATATCAATTTTACCGTCACGAAGCTCGGGGGTAACCGTCAGTTCCACCCCGTAAGATTTAAAACTGATATTTTCCTGTACACTTCCGCCGCCTACCGAGGTGGTGGTACTGCGGATCGGAACTTCTCCTCCGACGAGAAAAGAAGCCTCTTCACCATTGGTCACAACCAAGGACGGTTTAGACAGCACCCGGCCCCGGCCTTCCTTAATCAATAAATTGACCACGGATAAAATGGCTGAAGTCCGAGCAAAGTTGCCGATTTTAAATAAATCCGCAAAGCCTCCATCCTGGCGGGGCAGCGTTTCAGAAAACTTAAACGAAAATCCGTCACCCGCCAGCCAATCAATACCCATTTCTTTTGTTAAAGTTGTGTCTAACTCAGAAAACTGGACATCGATTTGAATAAGATCACCTTCCTCGATCACCAAATCAATAATATTTTCACTGAAATTCTTAATGATTTCCTGGAATTTTTTCTTTTCATTTTTGCTTAAACTTCCACTGAGAATGATCTTGCCTTCATAATAATTCTTTTCGAAAGATACACCCTTGATTCCCGCCGATTGAATTAACGAGGTTATGCGGTCGGAAATCAGGTTCAGATCATTGGCCAAAACGCGCGCAATGATTTGTCTCTTTATGCCTGCCTCCCAAACAAAAATTTGCGTTTCCCCGACTTTGCGGCCGACCAAGGTGATTTCGTCCGCCGTCGCATTGGTAATATCAACAATGCCGGGATTGGCAATCGCGACTCTCGTCAAGGCCTTCACCTTAACGGTTATCAAATCTCCCGGGTAGAGGAATACATTATTATCGGAATTCGTATGGCTTTCTACTATTTCTTGAGATTGGGCAAGGACAAAAGGCGGGAACACCAGACTTAACGAAAGAGCCGCTGTTAAAAAAAATGACGGGATCTTCTTCTTTGAAGATTTATTTAGAACCATATTCACTTAATCTCCCTCAAGGATTGAATTCAAAAGTCGGACAGCTTTCTGCCTGTGTCCAAAGACCGAAAAATTATTGCTGCCGTCCCTCTTTAAAGATCTCAATATAATCGTCGGCTTTTTTCTTGGTTTCTGTTTCCGGCTTCAAATTGATTCCGCTGCGGGGAGCAGAAATTTCCGTGCCCTGTTTGCCAAAAACATAGTCGGCCAAGTTTTGCCAATCCGCTTTCTGCAGTGTTTCAATGTTCGTTTCCGACGGGCCACGCAGGACCAATTGCAACTGTCCATTCTTTTCCATAAAGGACATCAAACCCGCCTCTTCCGGCGTAAAAGCAAAAGTAATGTTTAAAGCCCCTGCGGCCTGCTGCTGTTCATATCCCCCCGTCGCCTGCAAATTCGTCCCCACGGCCAAAACTTTCACATTTTGGAAAACAACGCTGGTGATGCGTTCCGTTTTGTTGGTCATGGGATCCGGCATGTTCATATGGGCCAGAATATCCACAAAATCTCCCGGATTGATCATCCCGCCAACGGCAGACAAAGGATCGATGCGGACCGTATAAGCTCTTTTCCCCGCTGGCGTCATCAAGGATAAGGTCGATTTGGCCACACTGGAAACCTCTGGTGCCGGTCCGCCCGAAGGCGCAACCATGGGCCGGCTCTCCAAGGCTTTAATTTGCTGACGCATGGACTCCATTTCCATTGCCAAAGGTTTGACCTTTTTCTCCTCAATCTCCTTGGTCATTCTCTTTGTCTCGTCGGAAATGGACTTCTGCATATAATTTCCTACCCCGACCGCCGCAATAAGACCCACGGCCAGAGCAAAAAGAATGATCACCAGTTGCTTTTTATTTTCAACATTCATTGCTTATTTTGCCTCCATTGACTTAATCAAGTCGGGGTTGGTTTGCACCGGAATTGCGCCTTGCAATTTTTCCAAGGCTTGTAAATATTTTAAATAACTCACGTCGGACTTGATCAGGTCCTTGACCTCATCCAGATTTTTTTCTTTGCCGCCTTTTTTTTCATCAATTTTCACAATATAAAAACCTTTTTCGCCCTGAAAGACGGCGCTAAACTTTCCGACCTCCAGAGTGCGCACCACATCTTTGAATTTTTGAAAAGGCATGGCCGTCTCCGGAATGAATTTTCCGTCGGGTTTGATTTTAGACTGGGCATTGGCGATTTCCGCAAAATTTCCGCCTTGCGCCACCTGTCCTAAGATGGCATTGGCCTGCTCTTCGGTATCAACGACAATTTGCGTCAATTTGTATTCCACAGGTTCATAATAAAACTGTTTGTTCTGGTCATAAAATTCCTTGATTTCCTCATCGGTCAGATTGAGGCCTTCAACCATTTTATTTTGCATATTTTGCGACAGAATCAGTTTGCGGGCCTCTTCAAGCTGTTTGGCGACCTTGGACTCTTTGTCCAAGCCCTGGCGCTGGGCTTCCTGAAAAAGCAGTTGCTGTTCAACGATCATCCCCAAAAGACGGTCAGGTTTCAAATTATATGGTAAATTATTCTGTTTCGCCAATTCCTGGGCGGATTTTTCCTGCAGTTTAAATTCATCAAGAGTGATGGTCCAGTTTCCAACCTTGGCTAAAACATTCGCCGGAAGATCAGGCGGTGGGGTGGCTTTTGTTTCACTGGGTTTCACGACGATTTGGGTTTTGGCCGGCTCCGGGGTCGTCGCTACCGCGGCTTTGGGCTCGTTGGTTGTCGCTGTTGCTACGCTCTTGACTTCCATGGGTTTTACAGTGGCCGGTTTGGACGCAGCTTTTTTAGGAGAAAAATAATTGATAAGTTTTGAAATTTGATCGCAGCCTTGCAAAGGCAGGACCAAAGCTGTTCCGACGACAAAAAACAAAATCTTTGCTTTAAAAGTGCGCACGACGTGCTCCTTTCGTTAATATATAAGCTAAGTATAATGTGCGGCTATATGAAACACAAGAAAAAATACTTTTTTAAATGGACTGTTTTCAAAAAGATACAAAATCCCGCCTTAATTTAACAGCTCCTTGACAGCGTCGCGCTCGCCTAAAAGTTCTTTGTGAGTGAGGGCAATCTTCTCCTTGCTAAAAGCGCAATGATTAAGACCGGCGACGATTTGCCACTCTGTCCCGTCCGAAATCACAGGGAAACTGAACATCAGTCCCTTTTCAATTCCATAACTGCCATCGGAAGAAACAGCCACGGAAAAAAATTCTCCTGCAGGAGTTGGGGTGGTTAATCTTTTGACTGTATCAATGACCGCGTTGGCGGCCGAAGCTGCGGAGGACAATCCGCGCGCTTTAATAACGGCCGCTCCCCGCTGCTGAATCACTTCCAAAAAATCATTTTGCAACCATTTTTCGTCAGGAATAACATCCGTAAGCGAGCGTCCCGACACTTCGGCATGATAAAAATCCGGATACATTGTCGCAGAATGATTACCCCAAATAGCTAATTTCTTGACATCGTTGATTTTGACCCCGGCTTTTTTGGCCATCTGAGTCACGCTGCGGTTTTGATCCAGCATGGTCATAGCATAAAAATTCTTGGCCGGGATCCTTTTTGCCTGAGCCTTGGCAATGTAAGCATTTGTATTGCAAGGATTACCCACAACAAGAATGCGGCAATGCGGCTTGGCATTGTCATCAATAGCCTTGCCCTGAGCAATAAATGTTTTACCATTAATTTTAAGCAATTCGGCCCGCTCCATGCCAGCTTTCCGAGGAACACTTCCCACCAAAAGCACCCAATCCGCGTCCTGAAAAGCCACATTCGCGTCCGACGTCACCGTAACTGATTTTAAAAGCGGAAAGGCACAGTCTTCCAGCTCCATGACCACTCCGGATAAAGCCGGCAAGGCCGTCTCAAGTTCCAAGAGGCGCAAATGAATATCCGTGTCGTGACCGAACATTTCTCCCGCCGCCATACGAAAGAGCAAAGCATAACCAATTTGTCCGGCCGCACCTGTAACGGCAATAGTAAGAGTCTTTGACATAGTTTCCCTTTCCTTAGCGAAGAATCATCGGCAAAATTGCCCGGCTATATTCCAAAGCTTCGCGCTGAAGCCGCGCAAAAATAATTTCTTCCCGATCTGTCGATGCCCGGGCCAGTACTCCGCCCCACGGATCGACAATCATACTATTACCAAAAGCTTCCACCCCGGTCGAAGAAGTCCCGCACTGATTCGGGGCGACAATATAAGACAAGTTTTCAATCGCGCGGGCGCGGAGCAAAACTTCCCAGTGCGCCTTTCCCGTCTCGTAAGTAAAATTCGACGGCACCGCAATCACATCGCATTTCTTTTTTCCATATTTCCGATAAAGATCGGGAAAACGCACGTCATAACAAACTGTCATTCCCATTTTCATAGGTCCCAACGAAGCGACCACCGGCCATTTCCCGGGACTAAAATTAAACGATTCCTTGACAACACGATCGACGACTACGGCATCAAAAAGATTGATCTTACGATAGCGGGCCGATATCCGTCCATAATCATTGATGACGACGGACGTATTATAACATTTCACAGATTGAGAAATTTTTTCATAAATGGATCCGGCGACAATAAAAACGCGGTGCTTTTTAGCCAAAGCCAAAAAGGGCTTGAGGGAAGGTCCGGGAATCTTCTCGCTGATCTCATTTAAAACTTTTTTGTTCAGCGTCCCGCGATAATTAAAGACTTCGGGTAGAAAAACCGCTTTACTGCCGCGCGCAATAGCTTCACTGACAAAATGAAGCGCTTTGGCAATATTTTTTTCTTTAAATTCTCCGACGTTCAACTGAATCGCGGCAATCTTCATGATCAAGCAGGCTGTTTTAAAGATTCGCCGTATTCTTTATAACATTTTGTATAAAAATCCTGTTGGCGCAAATTTTCGCGCCACCGTGTGATCTGAGGATACGGTGTCAAGTCGATGCCTGCGGCTTCTGCAGGATCAAGAATAGACAAAAGGGTAAAATCGACCAAGGTCAACGCTTCGCCGGAAACATATTTTCCTTTAGAAAGTTTGCCTTCGACAATCGGCAAGAAACGTTTTAAAAATGTCTGTCCTTCCTCTAAAGAATTTTGATCAACGGCAACATTGCGGCGCGGTGCAAAGAGGCGATTGTAAACAACTTTTTGCGCCGCCGTCCCAACATGCAGAGTGACGAAGTCTAAATCCTGCTCAAATAAAGCGCGCTCTTTGAGACCTTTAGGATAGATAGACGATCCTGTTTTTTCGGCAAAATATTTAATGATCGCCCCGCTTTCAGCCAAAACAAAACCTTCATCGTCTATAAAAGGGACTTTCCCGATGGGATTAAGTTTGATCATTTCTGGTTTCCGGTGTTCACCGGCGCCCAGATCAACTTTTTTGTATTCATACTTCAACCCCAAATAATTAGCCACAAAACGCACTTTGTTCGCCGGTGATGATAAATCGGAACCATAGATTGTTAACATTAAGCACCTCGCTTGTTGGATGTTGAAAAACAGAATTTTAAAGCGCCCCCGGTGTTCACCTGCTACAAATACTACAAACTTACCTCTTAAATCCGTGTAGGAATTATACACGGCCAATTCCTTATGTAAACCGATTTTTGGCAGTTATACAAGATTGTTCCATAGCCGACCCCTATAATACTGTCCTGAATTCAGACCAGTGGTTAAGGTGTAAAAACGTGATAAAATCACCTAAACCTGGAGGTCAGAATGAAGAAGCGAAAGATTTACCCGAAAGAGTTTAAAGCGCGCGTGGCCTTGGAGGCGCTCAAAGAATCTAAAACGATTG
>JANPFV010000028.1:0-35144 GCA_031423615.1 Candidatus Omnitrophota bacterium | reverse complement strand
GACCTTTGCGGCTTCGGCGAGCAAAACCTGATCACCCGGAGACACGCGCATCTCAACGGGAACAGGCAGGGGATATTCATTCATATTTTGGGCTTGCGCCTGTGACGGCAGAACAGCGGGAACAACTGCGGCCACAGTGGCGATCGGTGCAACTTTTGGCAAAACCGATGTTGTCGAAACCACAGGGTTCTCTGCGGCACTCTGAGCTTGCGCCGAAGGCAATGGATCTTTCTGAGGAGCGGCCATGGTACTCGTGCGAGTAACCGGCGGCACCGGAGTTAAGGCGATGTGAGAAGAAGAACGGATCATCAGCACGACAACAATAAAAATGACCAATCCCACGGCCCATGCCAAAGCCGGACTGGGTGCCGAAGTTCCCTGAACCACGGGAGTCGTTTCTTTTGTTTCAATTTCATGGAGCCATTCTCTTTTGATGGCTTCTAATTCTTCTTTAAAACCTTCCTTCTTCGCTTCGGCAGCCCAATCTATGGCTTCTTTCATAATGCCTTCGGCCTGTTCATACGCCTGATATTTATCGTGGACCTCGACGGAAATCAGCTTCAATTCCTTGGCTACAATCTCACGTAAAAGCATCTGCAGCTGGTCGGTCATAAACGCCTCGCCCATCTCAAAAAGAGATTTCACATTATCAAGGTACTGATCCTTGCCATTGATAATCTGGTCTAGAGGCATTTGGCCGTTGACCGGATGGATGAGCTTGGTGGCATCATTGCTGTACTGCTGAATCGCTTCCTGAATAATCCGTTCAGCGTCCTTTTCACATTCCATTTTTAAGGCATCGGAATATAAATTCTTATACGCTTCATTCATGCTTTCCAAAGCCCCAAGGGCATCGCCGCATTTTGTCAATTTCCAGGAAAGCTGATGAAAAGATTTGGCATATTTTTCGCGGGACACGACGAAATCGGTCATGCCCTTGCGATCGACAATTTTACAGTCCTCCATCAAGGGTTTAGCGCTGTCACGATATTTGTAAAAAAGACTTTTATAAAGCGCACTGTCCCCTTTATTCTCCAGGACCTTTCTTTCCCGGACGAATTCATCACAGAGCGAATTGATATTGGCGATCCGGGAATTCAACACGAGATTCAATCCCGACTTGTAAAGATCAACCGGCATGTTAGCGTTCTCAAGGATTTCAATATGTTTGTCCAACAGAGGGAGATTTTTTCCGCTCAACGCCTTGGTGATAAGAAAAAAGTGCGCGGATAAAGCATTATTCAACGCGCTCTCCTTGATTTCCTCCATCGAAATATTATGGACACGTCGATCCTGCATGGCATCGATACGTTTTTTGACTACATCCCAGAATTTCGTGTTGGCGTGAATAAAATTAAAAATCCGCAAAGCCACCGCCCAATTTTCTTCATTTTTGTAGTCATTATCCAACACATCTATAGCTACATCCTCTTTGGCCATCAATTCATTACGCAAAAGAGTCGCCTGAAAGAGAACAAAAAGATTGTGCAAAGCGGTCAGGGCCTCCGGGGTAGAAAGCGGAGAAAAAGGCTCTTGGGTCAACTGGGCCGCCGTAAGACCGCTGGTTTTAAGCCAGATGCTCATTGCCTCTTTAATCTGGCGCTGGGCTAACGCTTTAATAGCGCGGTGATCGCTGTCATATTCAAACCAAAACCATGACAACTCTTGCTTGATACGACGGACAGGATCCTCAAGACGTTGGACGGCGCTGGAAATATTTTCTTCACTGCGGTCCAAGGGACCCAGCCAGGGAAAATCGAATTCATATTCTCCCGTAAAATCAACAGCTTTCTTGACCTTGATCGCATTGGCACGAGCCACGATTTCAGAAGTGGTGGCATTTGTCAATAGCCCCAAAACTCTAAATGCATTATTTTGATATAGATTCATCTCTGCCGTTTCCTCCAATTAGCTGGACTAAATCGATATATATATATTTACCATTCTCCGTCATTATATGCAAATTTACTTGTTCTTGTCCATTTTTACCTTAAAAGGCCTTTGGGGGAACAACAATGACTTTTTTGAGCGCTGGTACTGCTCTAAAATATCTTTCAGGGTTGCCTTGGCCTTCCATCCCAAAATTTTTTCCGCTTTGACACAGATAATTTTAGAAAATTCAACTTCCTCATCATTCATAAAATGAATTTCACTTTTCGAACGGCAAATTCTTTTAATATTTTTTGCCAATTCATCCAAAGATACAAGATTTTCGGAGGCTATATTAAAAATGCCAGAAACATTTCCTTTTTCAATGACCTTAATAAAAGCGTCTATTGCATCTTCAACAAATAAAAGCTGGAGAACCGACTGCCGAGGCCCGAAAATTTTCAGGGTCTCCCCGGCTAGAGCTCTTTTAAAAAGAACAGGAATGACCGCTTTGTCGGTTTGACCGGGCCCGACGATATTCACACAACGAAAAATCAAAAGCTCTCTTGCGCCCCTTCCTTCACGACAGACCTGCTCTGCCGCCAATTTACTTTTTTCATATTCCTGCAGCGGTAAAAGCAAAGCCTCTTCATCCAGAGGTTTTCCCTGCGCCCAATAAACCTTTGTTGTCGATAAAAAAATAAAATGCCGGGTTTTTACGGCTTGCAAAACATTCCCAGTGCCCTGCACGTTGATGCGATGATACAAATCAGCTGTTTGACAGCCGACGTGGGTCACGTTATAGGCCGCCAAATGAAATACAAAATCAAAGTTTTGCTTGAGGGAAAAAGATTGCGTAATGTCTTGACGGTAAAAATCCTTAAACCCGGCGACTTCTGGTGCGTTACGGTCCAAACCATACACTTCGCAACCCAGTGTGATCAATCGGCGGCAAAAAGCCTGTCCAATAAAACCGTTAGAGCCCGTTACCAGAATTTTGACCGAGTTCATTACTTCTTTACCTGGCGGTCTTCGAATTTCTTCATTAGAACCGTCGCATTGTAAAGGGATTCAAAACTCCCCGCATCGGTCCACGGTCCTTTCAGAATGGCATAGGACAAAACGTCATTGCGGGCATAATGCGCAAGCACATCAGTGACTTCATATTCCCCGCGGGGACTTTTTTTCAAGTCTTTGAGCAGGGTAAAAACTTCCGGCAGAAACATCCAGAGGCCGGTATTCACATAATGGGAAAGAGGATTTTGCGGTTTCTCGACGATGTTTTTTATGCGCTTACCAGAAAACTCAACGACGCCGTATTTTTGCGGGTCTTTGACCTTGGCAATAAGAATTTTGGCCTTAAATTTTTCTTTTTCAGCCTGGAAATCAAAAACAAACTTTCCGATGTCTTCGACTACCACATTATCGCCTAAAATGACCATAAAAGCCTCGTCGCGCACAAACTCCTCGGCCAGCAAAAGCGCCGCCCCCGTCCCCGTGTTTCCCTCCTGAATTTCATAACTGAAATGCGCACCCCATTCCTTACCGGATCCGAGCAACTGAAAAAAATCACCCACATGCTCTCCACCGGTGACGATCAAAATGTCTTTGATCCCCGCCTTAAGTAAAGTTTCCAGAGGATAATAAATCATCGGTTTTTTATACACCGGCAATAAATGCTTGTTTGTGACTTTCGTCAAAGGTCGTAATCGCTGGGCGCTTCCGCCGGCCAACAACACACCTTTCATTTTTTGCCTCCCCAGAAGCCATCGATAAACCGTTTATCCAAATTATTTTTTAAGGGCCTCCACCAGGATTCATTATTTTTATACCAATCGATGGTAAGCTTTAATCCCGCGGCGATATCATATTCCGGTTTCCAGCCTAATTTCTTTAATTTGGCACAATTGAGACTGTAGCGAAAATCATGCCCCGGCCGGTCCGCCACAAAGCGGATATAAGAATTATCTTTATTCATCAACGTCAGAATCCTTTTCGTCAACGCCAGATTGGTGCATTCCTCGCCGGCGCCCACATTATAAACTTCGCCGTTTTGCCCTTTTCTCACCAGCAAATCAATGGCCGCGCAATGGTCCTCAACATACAACCAATCGCGCATTTGTTTGCCCTGCCCGTAAACCGGGACCGGCACGCCGTCGAATAAATTGGTCATAAAAAGAGGAATGACTTTTTCGGGGTACGCCCACGGTCCGTAATTGTTGGCCGCGCGCGTGATGACCACCGGCAAATCATAGGTTTTAAAAAAACTGTAAGCTATCCTCTCTCCGCCCAGCTTGGAAGCGGCGTAGGGGTTACGCGGCAATGTCACTGAATCTTCCCGAAAACTTCCCTTTAAAATCTGCCCATACACTTCATCCGTCGAAATCTGAACAAATTTTTGTAAACCCTTTTGTTTACGGGCCTCTTGTAAAAGCGTATACACCCCGAAAATATCGGTCTTCAAAAAAGACTGCGGATCATCAATCGATCGATCGACCGCGACTTCGGCGGCAAAATTAATGACAACGTCCGCACCGGCCATGGCTTGGGCGACAATTTGGGCGTCACAAATATCGCCTTTGATAAACAAAAAATCTTTCCGGCCAAAATATTTTCGCAAATTTTCTAAACTCGCGGAATAACCCAGCTTGTCTAAAACAATCACCTGGATATTTTTATGTTTACGGTATAAATAGTGGACAAAATTGCTGCCGATAAACCCTGCCCCGCCGGTAATAAGATATTTATTTTTCTTCATAACTTTTTTCCATGATTACCCCATTTTCCAGTTTATGTAAATAAGCCAGCGTCATTCCGAAAAAAGTCCAGAAAGGAATGGCATTATAGGGCAATTCCAAAAAAACAAGGAAATTGCTGACCCCCACCCAATAAACCAAACACGCAACCAGAAGTCCGCCCCAAACGGAACGGTGCCTTAGGAATCTTTTTGTCATACTGATCAAAACAACAATGATCGCGACCACACAACCCGCTCCAAACACGCCGCCCCGGTAAATCATATGCAAAAAAGAATTATGCGGCGTGATCCATCCATCCCGTTCCCA
Source organism: Candidatus Omnitrophota bacterium (assembly GCA_031423615.1). Taxonomy (GTDB): domain Bacteria; phylum Omnitrophota; class Gorgyraeia; order Zapsychrales; family JANLHA01; genus JADLGJ01. Next base: position 30,210 of record JANPFV010000028.1, on the reverse strand, counting down.
TTCCACCGTGGCCCAGCCCAAAATTTCCATCGAAGAAGACCTCTGCGGCCAGCCAAAACTCACCCCCCACCACGCCCGACGACAAATCAGTTCGTTAATCATGTCCCGCCAAATAAATAGCCGAAAGAAAATATTGGCATACGCCATGTCCAATTGACGGTCATTGGATTTAAGCCGCTGGACTGGCCGCACCGTATTTTCGTCCTTTAAAATCTGCCCTTTAAGGGCCGCCAAAGATATCTGGAGAGTCTCGGCGGACTTTTTCTGTGAACCTTCATCCCCGCTTTTTTCATCACTTTCTAAAGCCGCAGAAACGTTTGTTAAAGACGCCCGGATATGGCTGGGCGTCTTTTCGTCCATCGCTTGCATCATTCCGTGAATGTTTTCTCGCAATTCTTTTCTGTTTCTTTGTCTGAGATGTTCTATCTTTTGGGTCACTGACTTCTCCGTCTTTACAGGCATCGTCGGCGATTCTTGAGTGCCAACCGCATTTATTTCGCTTTCCCTCTGAATATAGTGATCGACTGAGGCGATCATTTTTCTTTCATTGACTTCTCCGGGCAAAAGACTCTGCGCCGCAGTCCCATTAACATAATGGACGGCCCCAAACTCTACCTGCTCCACTTTTTGATTCTCATGATAAATTCTAACGGGGAAAGGTTTTTGAACATACCATTTCTTTTTCATTTCAATTTCCGTATCGAGATCATGATACTGCTGCCGAAGATCACTAATGGTCAGCATGGATTTCAGGGCATTTTGATCACCAAATTTGAAAAGAAAAACTGCAAAAAATATCATCAGAACAATAATGGCCAACCCTTTTGTTCTCAGACGGACTTTGGCCAGACCAAAAAGAAAATATCCGGCTAGAAAAACAAACATAACGCCCATGCCGACCATATGAGAACGGCCATTCCACCACAAAATTCGCGAGTAAAAAATATAAAAAACGCACAAAGAAATCCCGATGAAACGGAAGTTGCGCTGTTTAAGGTGCAAAGAAATTCCCAAAGCCAAAAGAATAAAAGCCACAATACAGGTCTCATTAACAGGAATAAAAAAAAGATTTAAAAAAATAAATATCAACAAAAGCCAGGACTTGCGGATGGCCAAATCCGGGGTAAAAATCATGTAACCAATCACCGCAAAAAGCGGATAATAAAACAAGGCCGCATTACGTAAAGCCAACGCTCCTCCGGTTTGGTAACCGAGAAAGGCCTTGGTCAACACCCATAAAGAGTATCCGCTCAAGACCAGAGACATCCGGAAATCCGGCTTCAGCGAAAATTTGCAACAATAAACCGCCAAAAGAAAAAGACATATAAAAAGCAAAATCTCCCCGATAAAAATAGGAAAATTCAAAAACGGAATTTTGATATGCAGTTCAGCAAAATCCGATGCGTAAAGAGCATAGAAGTAACAAAAAACAGCGATGAGCGCCAGGATCGTCCTTTTGATACCGACAGCCGTAATTTTATTAAAAAGTTTTATCATTTCTTTAATGAATCAACTCCGGACAAGCCTGTTGCTGTACTTTCCTTCGTGCGGACCACACCCGCCAGTTTTCATAAATGTTGGGCAGCTGTTTAACAATCGGCTTTCCCAGCCAGGACCCTAACCATAACAACGTAAAAATATTGAACCATCCTTCCGACTTGCGATAATCCCGGGTCAACGCTCGCAGTTGGCCCAAGTGTCCCCCCACAATTTCACCGAGGGCCCGCTTGGCAAAAAAAACTTTCTTAAGATGGGCCCCGTAATTTTGGATAATGTCGATCGGGATGAAAAAGTCCGGATTGATCTGACCATACGCTTTATGCAAAAGGGCCAAGGCCGCATGAAATTCGTCGGTCGTCAATTGTTCCGTCGCATAATTCAATTTCCACAACAGAAAGATATCTTCCTGCGAAACCGCAAAGCTGACCAAGGCCTTGAAATTACCGGCCATAATCGCGGAAATTTCCGGAATATCAATCCGCCCCCGCTCGATCACACTTGCGGATTCTTCATGAACACGGACGGCCACAAGCGTTCTTTCCGTCGAAGCCAAACGAATACGGCGGCGGATCAATTCGGACCACAACCCGAAATCGGCCGCGATCCGATAACGCGGATCGTATCCGCCTACGGAAGTGATGACATCGGTTTTAAAAACCGCGCCGACATGGTTGACCGGAGTAGCCAACAAGGACCGCAAGACCATCTCCCCATAGGTTTTCGGCGTGCTTAATGTTTTCTGAATTCTGTTTTTCCCGTCGATCACAATGGCCCGGCAACTGACTAAGGCCGTCAGCGGGTCATCTTGGAGCAAGGCCAAATTTGTTTCCAGCCATGATGGAAAAGCCAGATCATCCGCATCCATCCGGGCAATATATCTTCCTCGGGCCAGAGCCAAACCTTTATTCAAAGACGGGGTTTGGCCCATGTTTGTTTCATTGTGGACCAATCGGATCCGTTTATCTTTATAGGACTCGATTGTGACAACGGATTCATCCCGGCTGCAATCATTGATGATCAAGAATTCAAAAACAGAAAACGTTTGCCTGAGGATACTTTCGATGGACGCCTTTAAATAAATCCCTCCGTTATAAACAGTCATCAAGACAGTGATCAAGGGTATCGACATATCAGGCCGACTCCGCGGCAATCAATTCAACCAAAGGGTTCTGTGGGCTTCCTATCCAAAGCAAATATTTCCGCCGGGCAAAAGGAAAATATTTTCCGCTGTCGATAAAACGCGAATGACGGAATGAGGCCGTCGCCGTATGATATTGCTTTTTTTGTGCATCATGCATGACGATAATGCATTGCGGGTCGATATATTTCTGCAGGTCTTCAAGACACCGACGGCGAAAACGCCCATCGACAAAAACAACATTAAAGGATGTCGCCAATGTTTGCGGAAAATTCACATATTCCTTTTCCGCCTGAGTATGAGGAGCGAAAATATCCTTTTGCGGAGCGGCGTTCCAATCCCAATTCGGCTTTTCCCAGAAGGGTGTAAACTCCCGTAAATGCAAAAAAACCCGGTCCTTTAATTTAGCCGCTTCGACCATAGCAGTTACTTTTTCATACCAAAAACGGTTATTGTCCAGCGAATGAATGAGAAAAGGACGCCCCGCTTTTCTCAAAAACTTTGCAAAATAGATCGTCGAGAAACCGGATCCATACTCAAAAATAGTGATGGTTTGGTTTCGCGGAACCAATAAAAGAATATTTTTCAAGACCCGTATTTCTTTATGTGTCATGACGGGCCAGCCCATCACGTCGTGCCATCGGGACACAAGGGACGCGACATAACTTGGATTATAAACCGCAACTCTCAATGATCAGCCTCTTTTACCGATAGGTCGTGCGGGAACTCCGCCGACAATATCATATTCTTCCACATCACGGACCACGACCGCTCCCGCGGCCACCACCGCTCCCTTTTTGATTGTAACATCCTTGAGAATGACAGCGTTAGCGCCGATCCACACATCCTCTTCGACAAGAATGCGTCCGGCTTTGTCCCCCTGCTCGCGGATAAGAACATCCCGACGGGCAAAACGATGGTCGGCCGGACGAAAAACGACATTGGGCCCGACAAGAACATCGGCACCGATCTTAATACCCCGACCTTTATCAGCATTGATCATCACATTGGAATTAAAACAAACATGGTCCCCTATTTCAATGCCTTCCGGCGACTGCTCAGCATAAATTTCCGCCCCCGGCCCGAAAGAAACATATCCCCCTATGCGGATATTAGAAAAGTTTTTAATACGGCACCCTTCGGAAAAGGTGACCTTGGGCCCACAGCTTGCGAATCGTCCACGGTAAAAAAAATATCTTAACTTAAGGCCGATAACACCAGGCATGTGAATCAACACCGCATCAAACCAGATGAGAATCTCGCGAAAAATTTTCCTTAAAAGTCTCATATTTCCAGCCCGGAAAAAAGATTTTGCACAGCCTGCGTTTCCATCTGCAACCGCGATTCCGCGGTCAACGTCGCTACGTGCGGGGTCAGGATGACATTGCCCAATTCCGTCAATTTTCCCCGGTACGGTTCCTCATGAAAAACATCTAACCCCGCGCCGGACAAATGCCCATCTTTTAAAGCACCGTAAAGCGCATTTTCATCGACGAGCTCGCCGCGGGAAAGATTCAGTAAAACCGCACCGCGTTTCATCCCACGGATTTCCTTTTCGCTCAAAACAAACGGAACCTTAGCATCGACTTTTAAATGCAGTGTCACCACGTCAGAACGGCTCAGCAATTCGTTCAAGGGGAGGATCATGATTTTATGGGTCTTGGCCCACTCGGTGTCGGGATGCGGATCCGTTGCAATCACCCGACTGCCAAAACTTTTTAAAAGTTCCGAGACTTTTTTCCCAATGCGGCCCAAACCGATAATACCGACCGTGCAACCTTGCAGGTTCCGGCCGCCTTTTTTTTGCCATTTATTATCACGCAAAGAAACCGTATGCCAGGTGATATGACGCAAAAGATCCAGCATCATTCCGATCGTCAATTCAGCAACGGGAACAATGACCGGATCTGGAGTGTTAAGCACTTTGATGCCTAATTGCTCGGCCTTAGGCAAATCAATATTATCGAGGCCGACACCGCAACGGCTGATACATTTCAATTGTGAAAGCTCCGATAAAATGTCACCCGTGTAAACTTCAACCCCGGCGACAATGCCTTGACAATCCCGGCCCAATTGTAAAATGTCTTTGGCCGCCAGTCGCTGGCCCAAAAGGTTGAGGGTATAAGGCCATCCTTTTTTTTGCAACAGCTCAAGCGGTTCTGGGCCATAGGCCCCAAAGGTGGAAAGGGCAACGAGGATATTAGGTTTTGTCATTTCAAAATGGTCTCGTAAATTTTGCGCTGGACTGGATCGGTCCGCAAAATATTTTCGACAAGGCCAACATCATCCGGCCGGTCCACCCCCACCGTGACCTGATCATATATCACGCCGCGAATGGAATAACCGTGCTCTAAGATACGCAGAAAATCGACAGATTCCGTTATTTCCAACGGCGTGGGCGCTAATTTAGAAAACTTTTCTAAAAACGTCCGTCGGAAAGCAGAAAATCCGGTTTGCCGATATAAGGGACAATCCGTTTTTATCCGGCGATACGGAAGGCCGGCCCGAGAAAAACATAAAACCTCGTTTTTCTGATTCAATACCGCTTTGACAATATCGCAATCGTTCAAATCCGCTTCATTCTTAATAACCGAAATCAAATTTGTGCATAAAACAGTTTTATCCGCTTTAAAAGGCCGGATCAACTTGTCTATGACATCGGTGCCTAAAAGCGGTTCATCTCCCTGAAGAACAATCACCAGATCAGCCGAACTGCTTTGGACCGCTTCTTGCACGCGGTCCGTGCATCGTTCATGCTTGTCAGATGTCATGATAGCTTGGCCGCCGGACTTTTCAACTACTTCCTTAATTTCCTGATCACATGTCGCAACGATCACGTCATCAACAGATTTACACAAAAGAGCACGGCGACGAACATGCTCAACCATGGGTAAGTCCAAAATTTTCTTTAAAGGTTTACCCGGAAACCGCGAAGAGCCCATTCGCGCCGGAATGACGGCGATGATGTTCATTGCGGCATGACCCCGCAATCGACATTCAAAGATTGTCCGGTGATCGCAGAAGCCGCCGAAGAAGCCAAGAATAAACATGTCTCACCGATGTTTTTTCCCGTAGGCAAAAAACCTAGAGCTGTTTGTTCAGCGGTAAATTTCTTTAAATAAGCGTGCACATTCTTTCCCCCAGCGGGTGAATCTTTATCCTGCAAAGCTTTGAGCACACCGGGCGTCGCGACATAAACCGGACATACCCCGACGACCCGGATTCCGCGCGGGCCCAGCTCCTTTGCCAGCGCTTGGGTTAAACCGGTGACGCCAAATTTCGAAGCGCAATAAACCGCATTGTTACCACTGCCTCTTTTTCCCGCCAAACTGGAAATATTAATAATGACTCCACCCGATGATAAAACGGCCGCGGCGGCCTGACAGCCCCAAAACGTACCCTTCAAATTGGTATCCAGCATTTCATCCCAAAAACTTTCCGTGACTTGACCCACAGGTTTCCAGGCGGAAAAACCCGCGCAATTGATATAAATATCCACCTGCCCTGTCCATTGCAAAGCGGCCGCAGTCAAATTCTCGTGGTCCTTTTTCCGACGGACATCCATTTTTATAAAACGGACACGTTCCCCCAATTCTTTGGACAACCCGCTGTCCTTGCGGCTTCCGACAAGGACACAAAAACCTGCGCCGTGAAAAACACGAGCAATCGCCGCCCCTAGGCCCTTGGTGCCGCCGGTAATAATAACGGTTTTTAATTTCGTTTTCATATGGTCATGCACGTAAACCCGCCGTCTATGGTGATTTCCGAACCGGTCACAAAGCTCGCCGCGTCCGAAGCCAGCCACAAAACCGCACCCACCAATTCTTCCGGCTGGCCGTAACGGCCCATAGGTGTGTGGTCTAAGATTGCCGCGTTTCGCGCTCCATCGATAAAATGTTTCTTGCTCCACTCCGTGGGAAAAAAGCCCGGACGAAGGCAATTGACACGAACATGGGACTTGGCCCACTCGCGGCCCAAATTTTGGGTAAGATTACGGACTCCGGCTTTGGCGACGGAATAAGCGAAAGCTTTTGATAAAGGGGGTCCCGCCGAGGCTGAGGACATGTTGATGATCGAGCCGGTTTTATCTTGCACCATCTGTTCGCCAAAGACTTGGCAGGCCAAGAGTGTCGCGGTCACATGCGAATCCAAAATCGCTTGCCATTCCTCGGGTTTAATTTCAAAAAAGGGAGTCGGAGCATTAACTCCCGCCCCGTTGATCAGAATATCAATTCGGTTAAACCGCTTTAGAATATCAGCTTTGGCGGCGAGCAAGTTATCCTTTTTTGTGACGTTTAATGAAATCCCTATCGCTTTGACGCCAAAAGATTTAACTTTTTCGACGGCGGGTTTCAGTTTTTCTTCGTTGATATCGAGAAGGACGATATCGACACCGGCCTGAGCCAAGCCCATAGCCATCGCACTGCAAAGAAATCCCGCTCCGCCAATCACAACCGCAGTTTTACCTTTTAAATTAAATGTCTTTTCTAAATAATCACTCATTATTCCCTTGCCTTTCCGCAAACCGGACCAAGCGGTGCCAAACCGGCCCGTCGAAATAATTAACGAAAGGCACGCGCAACTTTCCGATCCGCAGACCCTGCGATGTTTTTTGCAACGAAAAAAAGAAACGGTACCACGGACACACTTCATCCCAAACAACGGTGTCGCCCGGACTCCAAGGATAGTCCGCCAACCGCGAAACTTCACCGTCGGAAAACATTTTCTCGGCCCGGTTGCAACAGTAAAAGTAGCCGTCATCCGTAATCGTCTGTCGCAAAAAAGAAAAATACCTTTGCACGGTCCGCTGGTTCATTTCCTGCATTGAAGCAATATTGATGGCGATATCAAATGCGTGCGAACTCAAAACATCCAAATTCTCAACCGAACAATAGACAAAATCAGCGAGAGGCGAAACGGGAACATCTCGACCCACCAAAAAATGCCGGGCCTGCGGGACAGCCTTCTGACAAAAATGCGCCTGAAACAAAAGGGTTTTTCCCAAATCGGCCAAAACAATCTTTGCGTCCGGATATTTGTCCTTGATCAACGCCGAAAGAAAACCGTAACCGTCGCCGATATTTAAAATGCGGACAGCCGGCTTGCTCAAATAAGGTTCCAACACCGCCAAAAAACAAACCTGACGAAAGGCGTCGTAAGAAAATTTTAAACTCATTCTTTTCAAAAGTTTTAAGGCCGTGGGCAATAAAGAAAATATTCTTGCGCGCTCTTTTAAAATCAATAAATAAGAAACGATCGTCAGCCACGAACACAAGCGATAAACCCCAGAACCGTTTTGCAAATCCCCAAATCCGCTTCCCGCCAGAGAAACCACCGCGTCTCCGTTAAAATCCACCTGGACTTCTTTATGAAGTTCTTGCCAGTGGCGCGAGGTGTAACCTTCCTCTGCCTTTTGCGGCGCGGCATAATAATCCGCGAATAACCTCCGGACAATATTCTCGCACTCAAGAGGGGGCATTATTTTTGATCTTTAAATAACTCGCAATTTCCGCTAAATCATTTAAAACCATGCATCCTTTTGTGTCCCAGGAACGGGCCGCCTGACGGCCGATAAAATCAATGCCGGCCATTTTGGCGGCCTCATAATCTTCCGGACTGTCGCCGATAAAGACAATATCCTTGGTATAGAAATCATTTCGCCGCAAAATATCGCGGATCGCGTCGGCCTTGCTCCAAGGATAGGCGTAAACATCGCTAAAATAATGATTGATCTTGCGCGCGGCGAGAATGGCTTTCAATTCCTCGGCGGGATTGATCGATGCTAAATACAACAAAGACTGCTGGCTAAAATGTTCTAAAAATTCCGGCGCGCCTTTCACATACGGACAAAGAAGGATTTTCTCAAAAATCATTTTCGAAAACTGCACACCCAGCCGAGAGGAAACCTCCGCACTATATGGCAAACCTAAAATTTCCTCATAGATAACGCGAAATTTTTCATAACGAATGGTCGCATTATTCACGCGATGATACTGCATGATGGCATTGAGGTGATGCGGATAATCCTTGAACAACTCTCTAAATGCGTCATCCTTAATGCCTACCGACTCCACGATGACGCCATCGAAATCAAGGATAACAGCCTGGTAATTTTTCATATGCAAGAACTCATCTACTGCGGCTTTGACGAAATAAGATTTTTCATCTCTTCGGCCCACTTCCAAAGAAGAAAAATATCGGATGATAAAATCACAAAAGTGAAACCGGACGTGAAAGCTTTCTTTATACGCTCCTCATTGGGCTGGACGATCTGCGTGCCGCAGGATTTCCCGTGACGCTGACACGCCGCGATAACACGCCGGCCGGCTTCCATGACTTTCTTGTGTTCAATCTGCCCGGGAATACCCAGCGAGCCGGAAATGTCATAAGGCCCGACCATGACACCGTCTAATTCCTTATACGACAAAATTTCATCAATACGGTCAACCGCGCCGATCGATTCAATTTGACCGATCATAAGCGAACTGTCATTCCATGTCCTCGTATATTCGTTAAAATCCATGCCATATCCCTGAGCGCGTGAAACACCGAAACCCCGTTTACCCAGCGGGGGATATTTGGCCCAAAAAATCATTTTCTCCACATCCTCGCCGGTCTGAACCATCGGGACAATCATCCCGTCGGCCCCGGAATCTAACAATCGGCGGACCATTTCCGGATTGTGCGACGAAATGCGCGGTAAACAAACGGCCCCGCCGGCTTGCGCGGCCGCTATGATGCGCTGGGACTGCTCCTGGCTAATAGTACTGTGCTCTAAATCAATTCCCACGAAATCCGCACCGGTGTGGGTAAAAATCTCAGTGATAGACGGGTGCGCGAGCGATGTCCATGTCCCAAAAACTTTCTTGCGCTTTCGCAACTTTTCTTTCAGGATCCGACGCTTTTGTAAAAAACTATTCACCATCAATGCCCTGCCTTTGCCGCGTCATTGAGAAACATTTGCACAGTTTCTTTAGAATAAGGATGGACGATCATGCCTTCAATGAAACTCGGAACAACTGTCACAATGTCCGCACCGGCCAACAGCCATTCCGTAACATTCAAAATTTCCCGGGTCGAGGCGGCAATAATTTTGGCTTTCAATTGATAGCGGTCAAGAAGAATGCGCAGTTTCTTAATTTCTTCAATGGAACTGTAACCCATGTTATTCACACGCCCGGAAAGGATGGAAACATAACTCGCGCCGGCCAAAGCGGCCACAAAACATTGCTGGGCGCTCATCATAGCGGTCACGTTGACACGGATATTGTGTTTCGTTTCCAATTCATGGATAATAACCATATTATCAAGCTCGCCTTTGGGGCCATGCACCGTAATCTTAACTACAATATTGTCAGCCCACCCCGCCATTTCTTTGGCTTGTCTTAACATTTCGTCCGGATCATTGGTCGTGACTTCGACGGAAACCGGATGCGGAAAGAGCATCTGGGTCACTTCCTGAATGGCGGCCTTTAAACCGCCCATGCCGCCTTTGATGCCTTCCTTGTGAAGGATCGTTGGATTCGTCGTGACCCCCGAAATGATCCCCATTTTCAGATATTTACGAATTTCTACAATATTGCTGGTGTCTAAATAAATGGCCATGCCAACTCCTGTGTAAAAAATATTTTAAGTTACAGCGACCGACTCCCATTTATTGCTCATAACCATAATACGCGGATCAGAAACCATCATGTGCCAAACCACGCCCTGAAAACTTTCGGCTTGCGGCGTGACCGTATCGGGATTTAACGATGAAATGATCACGCACGCATCAGCGACTTTCGCCGTATATCCCCCGTCGCGGCCAACAATACCGAGAATTTTAGCATTCACTTTTTTGGCATGGTCCAAAGCATAAACCAAATTGGCGCTGATATTTTTTTCCTTGCTGCCGCCGCCAACGGAAAAAACGAAGACCGCATCTTTCGCATCCAACCGCGAACCTTTCAGCCAGCCTTCAAAAACCGTGGCCCACCCTTCATCATTGGTGCGGGCCGTCAATTCTGCGACATTGTCTACGGGTGTATAAGCTTCGAATCCGCCAATCTTGCGAAAGTCATTGACAGCATGCGAACAATTGGCCGCACTGCCGCCGACGCCGAGAAAAAACAAACGGCCGCCATTTTTACGAACATCCAAAATAATATTGATCATTTTCTCGATCTGGTCTTGATCTAACGCGGCCAAGATTGTGGCTGCTTCGCGACAGTAATCCTGAATGTAGGACATCATTTATCCTTTTTTTCGAAGGAGGATGCGACCGTACGAACTCATGCGGGCGCTTTGTAAAAACTCCTGAAAACTCCGTTTAGTATTTTCATCCTTATTCTCAATCAAATTCTTGACAAAGCGGGAAACATTGAGCGCGGGGTCCTGTTCAAGGGCCTTGGCGACGATTTCCAAATCCAGAATGCCGGGAGTACTAAACTCCAGGCATTCAAAACCCTGTTTAGCCAACAGCATTTCAAACCCCTCGACGGTAAAAGAATTGAGGCGATCGGGGGGATAAAGACTTTCCGCGTTTCCCCAGAGGACCTGCAGGTCAAACCCAGACGACAAAATGGCGGTCAAGAAACACAACCCCCCTTTATTCAGCATGTGATGAGCGGTGGTCATTAATCCGCGCACATCCGACGTGTGGTCCGTCACTTCGAACAAGGAAATAACATCCGCCTTCTCGGAAAGGGGATTTTCCCACCACGGTTTTTGTTTGATCGTGATGCGCTGATAATCCTTTTGCTGAAGACGAAGATAGGGATTCAATAAAATCTTGTTCTCAAAAATACCCGCGTCCGACATAGCGTCGATGTAGCTGTATTGGCTGGTGTTGATGTCGACCCAGGTTCTGGCTTGCGGAAAATATTCCCGTGTCGATTCGAGGATCCATTGGAAACGGGGTTTGATGATTTTTTCTTTGCGTTTTTTGTCCGTGGCTTTCGACAACTCATCTCGCCAAAAAATGCGGGCGGCACTTTTCAAATAATACTCATTGAGAATTTTATCATCGGGACGGGGAGAAACATACAACGTATGGCATTTTAAACATTCCTGATAAGTGAGTGAAAATTTTACGAAAGCTTCCTTTTTTTCTTTGGCCTCGCAGGCGGGACAATCGCAGGTCCGCAATTTTGCAGGATCGGCCAGAATATTGCCAACATCCTCCGCCGTTAAAGCGATATAGCGCCTCACCAAATCGGAAGGTTTTAAATCAACCTGATTATATTCGTCCGTGATAACAATATTTTTCATGGGCGGGAATTAAAATTTTATTCTTTGAAGGTCTTGGGCCAAATCTCTGGTCTTGCGGGCGTCTTCGTAAGCCCGTTCGATCATTTTCATAACGCACAACGCATCGCCCGACGAACTCAGGACAACCGGCTTATTCTCGGTGATGCAGCGGACAAATTCTTCCACTTCCAAGTCCCACGAAAAATCGCGATCAAAATATGTCACTTCTTCCGACGGATTTCCCACGGCATGGGTCTCATCTTCAAATTGGCGGCTGGCCACAATAAGCTTTTCACGTCCATAACTGCCGGACTTAGACAAAAGACCCTCGACCGTCATAAATCCTTCCTCCAATGTGATATCGAGACGAAAGGTGTGTTTCCAAAAAGTCGCGGAGGAGTGGCAGCAAGCGCTTTGGCCTTTGCGATTTTGTAAAATCACGAAAGCATTGTCCTCTACGGAAAACTTCCAAAAGTCATCGCTGGTAAAACATTTCACATCTTCAAAATCCCCGCAAAAATAAGAAAAAAGATCGAGCATATGGATCCCCTGATCCAACAAAATGCCCCCGCCGGAAATCTCGCGATTGTTACGCCACGACTTCTTGAAAGCCATGCCGCCGCTTTTGCCATACAGTCCACGTAAATTGAGAATACGGCCGAAACGTCCGCTCTCAACGATGACCTTGGCTTTAATAATCCCGGGATGAAAACGATGATTGAAACCAAACATCAGTTTGACACCATTTTTTTCATGGCTAATAATATTTTTGATATCGGTCACATCGCGTCCGGGCGGCTTTTCACAAAAAACGTGCAGGCCCATGTCCATGGCGTTCATCGCAATTTCCGGGGAAAAACAATTAGGAGTACATACAAAAAGGACGTCGATTTGAGCGGCCAACAGATCCTCTACACGGCTAAAGGTCCGTGTCCCGCCGATTTTGGCGCGGATCGCTTCGTTCGTATCACAAATGCCCACCAATTTCATGGTTTGAGGATGGCGCTCTATTACGGCGCGACGGATTTCGCCCATATAGCCGTAACCGACAATTCCGCATTTTAAAGGGGTATTCATATATAAAAAATTTTAAAAAAGGGTTATAACGCTAGACAATTCTAATAGAACCGCCCTTAATAGTCAAATTGAATATCGGCTCTTTTGGGCCTCTTTTTCGCCGGAAGTTACGTCAAAAAGGGAGCTAAATTTTGCGGATTGATGGGATAAAAATATTTTCTTAAATATTCTTGAGCTTTTGCGCGGCCGAGAAAAAAATTTTCATCGGAAAGGCTGTAAATTTCTTCTAAAACCGCAGTCAATTTCTGGCGGCGATTGACGGTCCATTTCAAATCGGGGCAGTCAAAAAGCGGATCATAGCTCAAAAACGTATCCATCTCAAAATGGATGACAGGTTTTCCCATCCATAAAGATTCCAAACTGACAGTGCTTCCCCAATACATCGTCAGGTCCGTCCGTTCAATGTCTGCAATGACGGAACGGTCCCGAGAAATTTCTACAAAAGGCAAGTCCTCCAGCTTCTTAACAAATTTGGGGCTTATGGCACTGACCGGCAGGACCGGATGAGGGCGCAGAACGATTTTGTACTTGGGGTTTCCCTCCAGCTGTTCAAAAACATAATTGACCAATTTGTAAACATCAAAAATCCCTTCCAGCCCCAACAGGATTTTAAATGTCCGGGTGCGTGGCAAAGGGGCCAGACGCCACAAATTTTCATAACGCAAAGCACACGCCGCTTTAAGGGGCAAAGACGAAATCTGCGTGTATCTTTCGATGATCTCCTTAGGAATGGCGCCGACGGTCAAAACGCAATCCGGCTGGGGGATGACTTTTTCTTCTTCGGCGCTGATAAACATATTGACGGAAGCCTGAGGTGTCACCGTGTGCTGATAACCCAAAATTTTCGTTTGCGGGGAACTTTGACGCAAGGCCATGATGCACATTTTTTCCCAAGGATTATTCTCATACGTCATCAGAAAATATTTAACAGAATTCCTTTTCAGAAAGTTTTTTGTTTGCGCGTGATGCAAATATTGATACGGCTGGATCGCACCGGAACAACTGACCAATTCGGCATTGATCAAATCACTCATTTCATATTTTAAAAAATAGACCGGTTCTTTGATCTGAGGCCGGTAAAACCAGCTGACCCATACGGAAGCCAAAATAGACGACACCGAACCGAAATAATCCACCGGAATAATCACGGCATTGGGACAGGCGGCGATCCTTTTCAAACATACGTTCCAATTGCCCAGGACATTGGCCAGAAAAATGACCCTCTCTCCCTTTTCATTTAAAAAATCGGGCAGTTGACCAAAAAAAATATCACGATATTTTCCATCTGGGGAAAAAGAATGTTCATAAACAAAAGTTTTGATCACATAAACCGGCCGAGAGTCGCAGAAAACCGGGGCCATTTTCTTTCTGAGAATAAAATGAGAATGGACATAACGCCCCAGCAGGCGAAAAAAATGATATCCACCGCCGATGAAGCGCTTGCAAAATTCCAGAACACTCTCTTTAAGGGGACCGATGAAATCAGAGTTTCCGGGAATATCCTTCCCCGCCTTTTTCAACGAGGCCCGGATTTGCCAAGGGACCGGCTGACTGTCAGGCGCCGCTATGAACGCCAAGAATTTCTGAACCAATTCCGGCAAGCGGCTGTTAAAACGATTCTTTGACGAAAAATCTGTGGCCCACCACGGCTGACTGTGCAACGAACGGTTGACCTGACCCACAAGCGAGACATACGCCTCAAGAAACTCTTTTCGCGGATCGTTCATAAAAACTTATTCTTTCATCCCAAATAATAAAAAAAGGCCGGCCATGATAACGCGATATATGCCAAAAGAAATAAAATTGTGGTTCTTAATAAAGTGCAAGAGAAATTTGATACTCAAAAGGGCCACAAAGAAAGAAACCATAAAACCCACCCCTAAACAAAGAACTTGGGAGTGTGTAAAGCTCGGACTGCTTTTTAACAGGTCCAGACCCGTCGCCGCCATCATCGTCGGAACCGCAAGCAAAAAAGAAAATTCCACAATCGTCCGTCTTTTTAAACCTATCAGCAAGCCTCCGATGATGGTGGCCGCAGAACGGGAAACACCCGGCACCATGGCCAGGGATTGAAACACCCCTATCAAAAAAGCGGTCTTAAAAGGCATCGTCCTTAAATCCTCTCTCGCCTCCGGCTTTTCCCGGTGCAGAAGTTCAAAGACGATCAAAATAATCCCACCTAACAATAACGACCAGACCACGACCATGCTGTTGCCCAGCAAGAATTTTTTGATGACCTTATAAAAAATTAAGCCCAGAACCGCCGTAGGGAAAAAAGCCACGGCCACTCTTTGCAAAACTTTAAAATCGATTAAAAATGACCGGCCATAGAGGACAACCACCGAAAGGATAGCGCCCAGCTGAATCGCGATCTCAAAACTTTTAACAAATTCACTAGGAGGAAGCCCCAAAACCTTGGCCGCCAAAATCAAATGCCCCGTCGAAGAAATCGGGAGAAATTCACTGATCCCCTCTACAACTCCCAAAATAGCCGCCTGCAGCAAATCCATAACATCCCTTTCTTATTTTTAATTCACTTGCGGATAAAAATACTTTTAAAATCGATCCCCACCCATTGACTCAGATAAAGAAAATATCCCAATGAAAGAATTTTATAAGTCAACAAAATACCCCCCGCCACAGATTGTTCGCGGAGGATAAGCAAGCCGAAAGCCAAGACAAACAGCGAACCAAAAATAAGTAACGTGGGCCTGGCCTGCCAATTGATTTTGAAAAACCGCTGGGCCACAATAAAAATAACGATCCCAGACACCATTCTGGCCAGCAAGGTGGCCCACGCAGCGCCCAAAGCTCCCCACATCTTAATGAAAAAAACATTCACCAGAACATTTAGGATCGCCGCGCCGATCAAAAGCATCGTCGTCAAATGTGTTTTCTTTGCAAAGATCAATTGATCGCCATTGATCTTAGCAAAAAAAAGGACCATGTAAAACAAAGTTAAAACAATCACGATGTCGGCGGCCGGAGCAAAAGACGGCGCGGCCATGACGTGGACAATTTTATCCGCAAAAGAAATGATCAGCAAAGCCACAAAACCCACCGCATAAGCAAAAGGCACCAGATAAATCCCGATTTCTTTTTCACGGCCCTCGGCCTTTTGAAACATTTTTTTATAGACTTGCGGGGAAAAAACATTTTGCAACGATGTCATGAAGGCAAAATTCACCATTGCTATTTTCTGTCCCACACTGTAAATCCCTACCCCGTCGAGCGTGGCCAAAAGTCCCAAAAGATATTTGTCCAAATGATGACTAACCACCCCAAAAAAAGCCATGGGTACAACCGGTCCGCCTATTTTCAATTCCTCAATAAGTAATTTTGTGTTCCATCCCCAGGGAAGCTCGCGTAAAAATTGCACCGACAATCCGAGCAGGACAAGACCAGAGGCCAGAACCTGGCTATAAAAAATTCCCAGTATCCCCAACTTTAAAAAAACCACAAAATAAATTGAAAGACCAAAGTTTACAACACTCCATAGCAAAGCATTGGCGACGTATTGAGCAGGACGCTCCACATTGCGCAAATAAGTCAAAAAGAATAACCGCAAGTTGATTAAAATATTCGCCGACAAGGCCCAGACAAGAAGCGGCCCGTGAGCGGATAAACGCAAGACCCATCGGGAAAGTGAATGTTGAAAAAGGAAAGTCAAAAAAATCGCGAAGGCACTTAAAACACAAACAAACCCGACTGTCGTAAAAAAGAGTTCCCCAGTCTTTTTTTTATCCCCCTCATATTCGAAATAATTCCGATTATAAGCCGTCGCCATACCAAAATTTGCCAAACCTCCAACGATGAGCGCATACACCTGTGCTAAAGCCAAGACGCCAAAATCCGTCGCTGACAAAACGCGGGTAAAAAAGGGCAAGGTGATAAACGGTACAACGCTGTCCACCAATGTCGCAAACAAATATAAAAATCCCGCCCGCACCTGTTGGTTTTTTCCTTTCATAAAATATTCGCTAATTGAGAAATAAAACGTTCCCGGACCGAAATTCCGAGGCCGACACCGCAGAGGTCTTCGATCTGTGGCAAGGATGGCAATAAAATCCGGTTCTCCCGAAAATCGGCGAACCATTTTATTAAATTTTCTTTACCATAAATAGTAAAAGGCGCTAACTCTCCTCTGTTTTCCAAGCCCGGGTCTTGCTGAACCGGATAATAAAAAATCGCAGGAATGCCCTTTTGTAAAGCCGCATAAAAGACGGAAGTAAACGGAAAGCAGATGACCGCATGACAACTCTGGATCACAACCTGCGGGTTTAAAGATGCCGGAAGCAGAAAAATGTTTTTTCGGTCCTTTTTAAAAAAATCTCGGATCTCCGGTGCAATATCATGGCGAGGCGTCCACCGCTTGGGTTTGAGCATCATTTGCACATTCGCGGACTGATCCACGAGAGAAAAAATATCAAATAAGAAATCTTTATACAGTTGCGGAGTCAATTTAGGATTTTGTACAAACCGCCGGTCTTCCAAATGGTCCGCGGCAATCGGCGCAACATCAAAAATACCAATATTTATTTTATGATCATTCCAGGGAAGGTTAAGGTCGGCGCGCAAATTTTCCAATGTGATTTTCTGGAATTGGTCCTCAACCTGCATGAGCGGACCGGAAATAAAGAATTTCTTATTTCCGCCCTGCGGATGACCCTTTAGAAAACTTACCATACGGTTGTTCCAAACAAAAATATAATCGGCTTGCAAGTAGGCCCACAGGAAATTGGGAAAAGTACTCGCGGAATAATAAAAAAGTACGACGGGAATCTCTCGCGCTAAAAACGACGCGGAAAAAATCGGCTCGATCTCAATATCGGAATTCGCATACAGCAGAGCCTGAAACGCGGCTGGATGCTTTTCAACCAGGATATCGCCTAAGACCAAGTAATACATAACCCGCGACGGAAAATAAACAATCAGACCCACAAAAAAAAATGGCCGGCTTAAAAAAATCGCGACCAGTTTGCAAATGGTCTGGATGTGCACCGGCCAGGTAGCGAGATCAATCAAACTGTAAGAGCAATACCCTTCTGCGCGCCATTTTTCAGTTTCCAGGCCATGACGCGCCAGAAAAATAACATTTTCTTTTTTAATCCGTGTCCCGTCGACAAAGAATCCCGCAGATAGCCGATGGTTCAAATCTGACTGTAATTCCGCGGGATTATTAGCGACGACCAGAATCTTGTCCTTCAGTAAAATTCCCAAAGTCTTTTTCTTCTTCATTAAAACCACGGCGACATAAACCCAAAAACGACAAAAAGAAAAGAAGACCCGCCCCAAAATCTGCGGCCAGCCCAATAAAATCTGCCAGCCGTAGCCATAACGCAATCCGCTAGCTTTCCTGAATGACCCCGCGATCAAATCACGCAAGTCCTTTCCCTGAAACCGGCGAGCCACAATAAAAATCCCCTCCGGTTGCGGCAGTTTTTGAATCATCGCCGCTGAAAGCAAAAGCTCCGTATAGGAACGCAGAATGTCCTTAGCCAAATAATTTGTGAGATCGACCTCACGCGTGGTGATTGTTACCCTGGCCGCACATCGACGGGCCAAATCGTTTTCTTTAGCAAATTCCAACCCCGCCAATTGACACTGTTCAAATTCTTCCGCCGACAGTGCGTCAACCGCTAAACGCTTAAACCCGATTTCGCTGACTCCAGTATACTGAAAGCAAACAATACGAAAAAAAGGCCGGACAAAAAGCATCATTAAAAACCACAGGAGAGGATCAATGGTGTGGATAAAAAAGAGGGGGTTATTTCGGGATGTGGCCATAGTCAAGTTATGGCTGGATCATTTCATGAAGTTCGTCCTGAGACATTTTTACCTCACGGTCCAGCCGCCGTCAATTGTAAGACACTGACCGGTCATGTAGGAAGAACTGTCGGAAAGAAGATAAACGACGGCACCGGCGAGATCAGCGGGTTGGCCAATGGATTGCAGGGGAATGCTGTCCTTGAGGCGCTTAATAAATTTCTCGTCGGTTCCGGGTTTAGAAAAAGCGCCCGGGGCAATCGCATTGCAACGGACTTGATCGGGCCCCAGAAATGAGGCCATATATTTAGTCCAACCCAGCAAACCGTGTTTGACCGCTGTATACGCCGGTTGGCTCAAATATTTTCGGAACGATCCGGCGTATAGTGCAGGATGAGGCGCGATTAAAGCGTACATAGAACATATGTTAATAATTGAGCCAGCTTTATTTTTACGCATAGCCGGCAAGAACGGCTTCACGGTCTCGACGGCCCACAGGACCCCGGACTCGAAAGATCGCATCCACTGTTCATCATCCAACGCCATAAAATCTCCTTCTCCTCCGGTTTCAATATTGGATTTGCCGAAGGAGAAAGCATTATTGATAATGCCGTGGATCTTTTTTGTTTTTGCCATGCCCTGCAAGGTTCGCCGGTAAGTTTTACGGTCAAACATATCAACCACAATGGTTTCAACGCGAAGAGGATATTTCTTGGAGAGTTGAGCAGCCTTTTCTTTAATAGCTGGGTTATTGTCGAGTAAAATGACCTGGGCCCCAAATGACAAACACGGTTCGATAAAACCGCCGGCGAGCCAGCCGTTTGCGCCCGTGATGAGAATGGTCTTTCCGGCAAGATCAAAAATTTTCATAATATTCTTTGGCTTTTAAAGGACCGCAAAAAGGACAAAACGATCATCTGGGAATACAAAATTACCGTTTCAATTCTACAAATGGATTTGATGACGATTGGGTGCCGGTTTCAGAATAATATTTGACCTGTCCGACGATATCAATACCCACTTTTGTGTTCCAGGTTTCCAAAAGTGTGTTGACCAGCGGCCCGGGTTTGCCGGTCCCAATGGTCGCGCCATTTATTTTCGTAACCGGGACGATGCAATAAGGCGTACTGGTAACAAAAGCTTCATCGGCCTGGTACATATCATAAATATTCAAATTTTTTTCTGTGCAAGAAATTCCCAGCTCTTGGGCCAGACCCATCACATACCCACGCGTGATTCCGCGCAGAATATTGCGGCCTTCAGGAGTATAAAGTTTGCCTTTTTTAACGAGAAAAATATTGGCCCCCGTCCCTTCGGCAATAAATCCATCGGTGTCGAGCAGCAACGCCCAGGCGTGGGGACCAATTTCACGCATTTCCAGATTCGCTAGTTGATAATGCATGCGGGACCGGTTTTTGACTTTCGGTTCCAAAAGGTCCGCCGGGATGGCCCGCTGGCTGGGGACGTACATGCTGATCCCATTGACATAATGAGGATAAGTGGCACCGATGGTCCACCGTAAAGGAAAAACTGAAATGATCAGGTTCGGCTTAAGGGCATGTCCATAAACGTCCTGATAAATGGGCAGAATTCCCCGTGAAACATTGATAAGCGGTCGCATTTCTTCTTTATCGTCGAAGAAATCTGAATTCTTGTCCATGGTCTCATCATAAATTTCTTTCATGCGACTCAGGGGCATGGGCTCGGGAATTTTAAGAAATTTGAGGCCCGCATAAAGACGTTCTAAATGTTCATCCAGAAGAAAAGACTGGTGGTTAAACGTGCGCATCATTTCAAAAACCATGTCCCCAAACATCAGAGCAGAGTCGTAAATCGAAACCTTCGCTTGGGTTTGGGAGACAAAATTTCCGTCGACATAAGCAATATAATCGTGGAGTTTTCCGTTCTTCATAAAAAGTCTCGGCTAATGTTTGTACGTTAAAGGTAACACATCCGCGTTTTTGCGATACCACGGAATGATTTCCATGATGCCGATCATCTCACCCGGCTTTTGCAGATCATTAAAAAGTTGGGAAATAAAATCATACTCTTCTTTGGTATTGATATCCAGAATTATGTCGGGGAAAGCGAATTCCTGGGGACACATCACCGTTCCCAGTTTAAAACGGTTTGGGTTGCGGTAAAAGTTTTCGTGCACGTGCTCGCGGACATAGGCTTCGTGCATGTTTTCATGGACCCAGCGCAGGGCCTCGAAGCTAAACACTTCCGCGCCCAGTCCATCGGGATAATCATTGCCCATGAGAGGCCCGACATTGGAAGCAAAATCATACTTATGCTCAAAATAGGCTTTAATGATGCGGTCGATCTCCCGGGGTTCAATAAGCGGATTGTCCGCGCACACCCGCACGATAATGTCCGCTTTAAAACTCAAGGCCGCCTCATAATACCGCCGGACCAGATCATTTTCACTTCCGCGGAAAATCGCGACCCCTAACCGCTCAGCTCGCTGCGCAATCATTTCATTTTCGGGTGTTTCCGGAATGGCCACCACAACTTTTGAAATCCCCTGCGACGCCAATACCCGTTCAAAAACATGATCAACGAGCGGCTTTCCTCCTAAAAGCATCATGGACTTTTTAGGAAGGCGTTGTGAACCCATTCTCGCCTGGATGATAGCAATGATCCGCGGGTCTTTATTCGGCATGCGACTTCCCTTTTCTCTTGGCGATAACAATCATTTCATCACACAATTTATTTTGATCAATAATTTTTTGAAACTGTTGGGTTTCATCTAATAACCTCTGGGTGAAGTTTTTATCTTCAAACTCTGCCAACGCCGCGATCGTACCGATCAGTTCATAAAAATCTTGTCCATAATACCATATATGGGTCGCGGTAAAACCATTTTGAGACAGGAGTCTTTTCACTGACTCGTCCGTAAAAAGACCCAGATGGTTGGGCGGCACCATATGCCGGCTCACGGTGCGCGGGAAAGCCATATTGACATAGGCGCTCACCGACGGGTGATGCGGGAGCTCAAGTATGAGGGCGGCACTTTTTTTTGCATAGTGACGGACAAGATCAAGAATTTTACCCGGCGCGGCCACGTGCTCCAAAACACTGAATAAAGAAATAACGTCGGCCTCTTTAAGCATCTTCGCCGCATTCTTTTCATCTAGATACCCGCGCCGGACATCCAGACCAAAGATATCCCTTGCCAAATGGATTTCCTGCGGATCGATTTCATAACCTATTGTTTTCCAGCCCCGCTTTTGCGCCGCATAAAGCAACTCACCGGAACCGCAACCGATATCGACCCAGAGCCCCTTTTGCCCCAAGCCTTTGGTGATATAGTCGACCTTGGGCAAAGAAATATCATTGACCCGCGTCATATACATTTTCTTCTGGGTCAAGTCTTCCGAAGGGCGCATGGCTACACGTTTCATGGTGTTTTCATAGAAAGCTTTCAGTCGACCGGCGGTAGGAATATTCTGAACATAAACATGGGTGCACTGAGGGCAAGTCACATATTTAAACCCGTAAATCACGGCCAAAGGTAAAGCCCGGTGCTTGCCGCAAATGGGACAATCAGCGCGCAATGTTTTCTGGGCGAAGCGCCGAGCATCCTTTTTACGACGGGACGCAGCGCTCAATCGCCACGACACTGAGCGGTCCAATTTGCGCATGTCCAAAGATTTGGAAAAGTGTTCTTTGACTTTCTTCGGCATTCGTTACTCTCCGACGATCGACGCGAGCATATTAAAGGAATCCAGGATGTCATTCTCATTTGTGAAACGTCCCTCAAAAATCACCGGGACCGTTCTAAAGAATTCATCCTTTAAAATTTCCAAATACCAGCTCTTAGCTTTTAACGGCTTGTGTTCATCATTAACACCTTCATTGTGGGTCACCTCCACCGCGAAAATATCTTGCTTGGCCTTCTCGACAAACTCTTTGCGGTCAAATCCCCAGGCTGTGGCGGCTAGATTCAAATGGCCCAGATTCAAATTGAGACCGATCTTCTCACTTATTACGGTTTTTAAGAATTTGTCCAATTCTTGCGGACGGGCGAGCAGAACCAGGTCTTTCTTTTCGACCGCGCCCTGGGTTTCAACCGCAACTTTAACGTCTTTATGTTCCAAATATTTGTCAATTTCATAAATGCTATTGAGAAAATTTTCAAAAGCGGTCTTGGCATCGCCGGTGGCGTCGGGAGCAAAACGAAAATCGTGGTTGTCCGTCAAATCACTTTCTCCAACGGGATCAGCCACAAATCCCGGATGGATGGTATAAAGCGGGATATCCATCTTTTCCGCAAAATCGATGGCCTCTTTGATAAAAACCATGCTCGCCTTACGGATTTTTTCATCCGCTGACGCGATATTGAGGACCAACCGACCGGGCGCGGGCGGAAAAAAATTGTGGGTCAAAAACTTGGCGTCGTAATGCGCGATGGTGGCCATAATGTTTTCTTCATGGTTATGCACCGACCCTAATTCAATATTGTGGATTCCCAGATCCAAGAGCGATTCGATGGCACTCTCAACGGACGTGCTATTCGGAAAAACGGTGGTAGAAACATACGCGGACATAGGACCCCTAACTTTTAAGATTGCAGATGATTTAAACTGACACCCTTTTACAATTGCCTGGATAACTTAAAAATATTTTTGAAAACTCATGACGGTAAAAATATTCTCAGCTTGCTCCTTGGATTGGTGCCCCAAAGGCTCGGCACCCACTTTAACGAATTCCAACAATTTCATATCCCCCCATTTACAAATTTCACCGGCCAGTTTAACGGTGTTGAATTTCCACAGCGCATTCTGCTTACCGAAGCTTGCTCCACCGATCTCCCGTAATAATTCTTCCGGTGTCATTTGCGCTGAGATTTTGGCAAATTCTGTTTCACCGCAAGTCGATAAATTCGGCACCGAAATGATAACAATTCCCTGCGGAGCCAAAGTTGCAATGATGTTTTGGACACACCGCGGATAATCCACCATGTGCTGTAAAACTTCGGCACAAAGGACAACGTCATACTTAAGAGTCAACGGCAAAGGATTCTCGGCGCTGGCCACAATAAACTGACAGTCAGGGTAGGCTGTTTGGGCCCGTATAATTTTTTCTTTTACAATATCCACGCCCAGGGAACTTACCGCGCCGCTTTTTACGGCGACATTACAAAAAAGTCCTTCCGCACAACCTATTTCCAGAAATGTCTTTCCGGGAACATTTTCTTTAATTAATAATTCCACCGCCTCTGCTCTTTTCTTTTGTAACGGTTTTCGGTACATGTCCTCCTGATGGTTACGTTGGGCTTCAAACTCTCGGACGCGTTTGATTTTATCGATAAATTCAGGCTGGAAAAAATCTTTACACAATTCCGACATTCAATCCTCCCAGAGAATATCGGCGTGGTTGATGGGAGTATTGACATCGATATTCTGCCGCGTTTTCTTTCCTTGAATAATATCGAAATATTTTGGCGCTAACCCAAAGCCGGGCCTTTTGATGGTCATCATGTTTTCCCGTATCACAGAATGAGCGGGAATAAACTGCGTCGAAATAAGGCCCTTCCTTAATTTTAAGCGGTTCTCTTGCTCACATTCCGTGCATATTTTTTCTGCGATTCCTAAAGCCGTTTCCGTCTCGCGGATGAGTTTGACTAAATGGACAAGTTCGTCTGGACTCAAAGAAGCCGGATGATCGGGGCCCGGCAGGGTTTTATCCAGAGTAAAATGTTTTTCGTAAAGAACAGCCCCCAGCGCCGTAGCGGCGACCGGGTTTACAACGCCGGGGGTATGGTCAGAATAACCGACTAAAATGGAAAATTTATTTCGCAGTGTTGCTATGGCCCGTAAATTAACCTCGCGCAAAGGGGCAGGATAATTGGACGTG
This sequence comes from Candidatus Omnitrophota bacterium, assembly GCA_031423615.1. Classification (GTDB taxonomy): domain Bacteria; phylum Omnitrophota; class Gorgyraeia; order Zapsychrales; family JANLHA01; genus JADLGJ01. The sequence continues at coordinate 5,636 of JANPFV010000028.1, read as the reverse complement.
CAATGCGTTAGTAGGACTTCACTCCCTCCGGCCGACGCCAAAGCGCCGAGACTTTCTTCGACTTCCAATATCGAAGACATTCCCGTAGAAAGAATGATCGGGACTTTTTTACCGGCCAGATAACGCAAAAACGGAATGTTGTTGGTGTCGGTTGAAGCAACTTTGAATGCGCAAACCCCCAACTCTGAGAGCATATCGGCGCTCTCCTGATCATAAGGGGTAGAAAGAAAAATGATCCCGGCACGCTGGCAGTCATCCATTAAAATTTTGTGAGCTTCCCGACTCAATTCTTGGGTCTTTAAGAGATCGTACCACGATTGCCGGGAGCCGGTCGTCTTAATATGATAGGTCGATTTAGGCGCAGAAGGAACAATAATGTTTTCGGTTTTAAAACTCTGGAATTTTATAGCGTCTACGCCGGCCGCTTTTGCAATTTTTATCATTTCCCTCGCGCGGTTAACATCGCCGTTATGATTGACTCCAGCTTCCGCGATGATAAAGACCGGCTCAGTTTGGGCGATGAACCTCGGTCCTATCTTGATCTTCTTTGCAAAATTAAACATGGATGACCTTTGTTGAGTCTTTTTTAGTCCCTGAAAAGGCAAATTTTTTAAAACCTCTGAGAAGCATTTCAATCACATAATCCTGTTCTTCTCGGGTGATCTGATAAAACAAGGGTAAACATAAAACCGATGCCGTGACCTTTTCCGCAACAGGACAAAAGCAGTGCCGATAGGCCGCATAGGCTTCCTGCTTGTAAATGGGCAGCGGCCAAGAAACGTTGGCTTTCACGCCATGATCAAGGAGAAATTGCTGAATTTTGTCACGGGACGGAACCAATACCGGGAACAAAAACCACGGATGCACACAGTCGGGTGAAACAAACGGCAGGGTCATTCCCGGGACGTTTGCCAATCGTTTTAAATAATATTGGGCGCCTTGACGACGGTGATTCAAAACTGCGCTCATACGTTGCGGGGAAGTCTGGGCCAAACCGATGGCGGCATGCAAATCGGTCATCCGGTAATTGAATCCCACTTCGGGATGATAATATTTCTTGACCGGGTCTTCACCCTGCCAGCGGATAATACGGGCTCGTTTATAATGCTCTTTATTATTGGTAAACAGCATCCCGCCCTCGATCGTGGAAAAAATCTTTGCCACATGAAAACTCGTGATCGCCATATCCCCGAAAGAACACAATTTCCTGCCTTTGTATTCGCCACACAATCCAGGAGCGCCGTCTTCTAACACGGCAATCTTGTGTTTGCGGGCTATGGTATTGATGCGATCATAGTCGGCCGCATGACCGGCATAATCGACGGGAATGATACAACGAGTTTGCGGTGTTATCAACCGCTCAATTTCCCCCGGATTGATGGTATATGTTTGCGGATCAATATCAGCAAAAACCGGAACCGCATTCTGATAAGAAACCGCATTCGCCGTGGCGATATAGGTCATGGCGGGAATAATCACTTCATGTTCACTTTGCACTCCCAGAATTTTAAGGGCCACGTCCAGCGCAGCCGTCCCTGTGCTCATGGCAACGGCGTATTTAACGCCGACATATTCGGCCATACGCTTTTCTAATTCTTCCACCTTAGGGCCCGATGAGAACCAGCCGGTCGCAAAAACTTCCAAGACTTGCTTTTTTTCGTCTTCGTTGTAATAAAATTTTGACCACGGGATTTCTTTCAAATTACGACTCCTTATTTACGCCGTTAGCCCGTTGAGACCCTATTTTACACCGTGTACAAGTTTTAATCTATCGTTAGGAATGATGCTTTCTGATCCGACGAGTCCTTTTGAGGCTCATTTGTTTTGCGCCTCTATGGCGCTATTCGCCTAAAAAGGACTCGCCGGATCAGAAAAACTCGCACATCGCGTTATTTTAGTTAATTCTTGGATTTTGGGATAGAGAAATTCTTCCTTTCCGCAAACCAGAAGACGCCGAAAGCGCTCCACCGATTTTCGGTCATTAAAAGGGTCCATGAGATTTGACGAGAAATCGACGCTGGCAAAAAATTCTTCCCGTGAATGGGTTTTAACTTGCCGGACTTTTGCGAGCAGATGATCAAATCCATGCGTCATCACCTGCCCAAATTTTCCGTAAGGGGTGTCCTGATAACAACCCCACGGATCATGCCATAGGGCGGGAACACGGCGGCTTAAGGCTTCAAATGTCGTCGAGGTAAACGGAAAGGAAATCACCATGTCCACGCTGTCTAACAACTCCCCCGTATTAGCCAAGCGTGAAAAAACCTTGATGCGCGGATGTTGAGCTAAAGACTCATAAATTTCAAGAAACCTAGGCGTCAGATCCGGATCAAGGCAGTCATGAATGGTACGGTCCTTTTTCTCTTTTAAAACAACCACAACATCTTCTTCACGTTTGACCATTTCCAGCAAATGTTGGGCAAATAAAATCCCTTCCTCGTAAGTGGCATAACCGTTCAGAGAATAGGTGGTGTCAAATGCACCAATGATAAAAAACCGTTTGTCGGGGTCCATGCTCTTCCTTAAAATGTCGGGAGCGGCACTTTTGCTATCGTTCTGACTCCATAAACAGCCGACGACATGATACTGTTGAATATCATTGGGATGGGATTGAAAAAACTCCTTTATTCCTTCGCTCCATGTCACAAAGTGATCGTATGTCAAATACGTCCAAAAGGGATGGCGCATTTGACCGTTAATCCCTTCCTGCCGCCAGCTGCAACCGATATTCATCGAATCGGTAAAATACCATGTCTCTACCCCCGCCTGTTTAAGCGCAATATTTCTTCCGACATGATTGCTGCCGAAATCACAATGGGTTATTAAATGTTGAAAATGAATTTGCTTAAGGGTGTGCTTCCAAAGAAAGTAACGTGATAAAATCAGATACGCCGTTTTCATTTCACCGCCGTTAAAAGGAAACCCATTTCCTATCCCGATAAGAAAAAGTTTCAGCCAGGCCACCCCATGAGAAAAAAATCTTTTAGGATTGGGCGGTTCATACACGTTACCGGGCAGCTGGCTTAGAATTCTTTTCTGTTCGGCGCTCAGAGTGGCCAAGGGAAGATAAACAACTTCTTTTTCATGGATTATTTCGTTATCGACGAGAAAATCAGCGCGCCCATAAGCATTCTTTAACTGCCGTCCGGGAGCGATGACCGTTATCCCGTATTTATATTTCTTTAAGGCCGGGGACCGGCGATCTAACCAGCGCCAAAGATCCATTCCAAAACCCAAAAGGCATTGCACAAATAAAACCGAAATCATAAAGAAGCTGTTTTTCACTTGCTCATCAAAGGCATATCTTTCCATACTTGACGGGAAAGACACTCGCGTGGACTCATAACAGGTTTGACGGTTTTTTCGCAAGAGATCTGCCAGATCATGATACTGGCGGACATTCACATCGGAGAAAAATAAAATATCCTGCCCAGGGAATTGTTTTTCCAGCCGATACAAAAAAATATTTAATCCATAAAATTCCGCCAAACGTTGTGACAAATAATTCTTAAAAGCATTCAGGGCTGTCTCAGCACCGAGAGTCGATTGAATAAATTCAAATAAATTCTTAAATTTTAAAGCATAGGATGGAAAAACTGCAACAACGGCCTCCACAGCGAGATCGGCCGCCTGGACATAAATCGTTTTAGCGTCAAAACTCGCCGCGGGAATGAGCTTGATCTTTCCGGTTTTGATATGCCCTTTCACAAAAGCAGGAAAATCTTTGGGATAACCCGCATATTTCGCCCGCACCCGGTGATAGGCAATAAAAGGTTCGACAACAAACACCGACCTTCCTGTATCAACCAGCCATCGCAAAGCCGTGGGATCGACACCTTGGAAAGAATCAAAAATAATTACAGGCTTCTCCATTTATACCTCATCTAAAACGCTGGTATGAAAACATATATCCTCAAGACGGGGATTTTTCTTTATCGCGCGCATCATATAACCCCCGTTTAAAGGCCGGCGCTCCTGAAAAATCGTACTGTAATGACGCCGACAATAATCAAAAAAAGGGTGACCCGGATGAAGGCTGACCGATTCCAAATTGCGGTGCTTAAACCACGAGATAACCGCCGGATAAAATTTAGCGGGGACAGCAATTTCAATCAATTTCTGGTCCTTAACCACGATGTAACCGGCCGGGATCTTTCCGCTCTTGACGATTGTTATAACCGCCGGGAAAACCCCGCTTTCTATACGTTTCAACAACCAATTCCAAATGGCGGGGGAGCGATTAAATGATCCAGGCAAAGAGTGATAATTCTTTTTATACATCCGATAACAAAGTTTTTTATGCCCGGGCTTATACTTTTCGGTTTTTAAAAGAACGGGCGACTCGGTTAAGTCGATGAACCTCAGATCGATATATCGTCCTATCCCCCGATATCCAAAACGGGTGTAAAATCCGTCCAGAACCTTTCGACCGTGTAAAACCGAAATATCCATTCCCCGTCGGGACATTTCTTGAACGGATCGTTTCATCATCGCAGAACACACCCCTTGCCTTCGCCAATCCGGATGGACCGCAACGGAAGATATTCCGCCGGATGTCAGCTTAGCCCCAGCAACCCAGATTTCCCGTTCCACGATGCGCATAACTCCCACGAGTTGCCCGTTAGTCTCACGGGCCAAAATAAAATTGTCCGGCTTAAAAGAAGGCTCGCCCAAAAATACGGATGAAAATATTCTATAAGCCTTGTCGTACGTCGGTCCATAAACATTCGCCAGAAAATCAAGGACCTCACGGGTATCGATTTTCTCAGGGACAATGACTTTGAAAGTCATTTTATTTTTCTTTGAAGATAAAGACATATTTTTTCGACAATGTCAGACCGCCATTGTTCATGGCAACCCAGCACCAGGGCTTTTTGATAATTGGGCTTTAACATATTACAGTTAAAGTCAAAATGTAAAATAGGAGCTAATGCGCCAAATTGTCGGGCGGCAAAAGCGGCTGTTTCTTGCAAGATTTTCTCCGGCGCCCTCAGAGGAATAGCAAAAGGAACAAGCTCTACATTGGGAAGACGGCAGACCGCCTGCGGCAGTAAAGAACTTACCATCAACCAAAGTTTTTTGCGATGTTCTATATCTTTTTCGATTTGCGCCTTTGAAACCGGCAAATACCGGCGAATGGCTGGAGGCGGGGCAACAATTTGCGGCAAGGAACCCTGGCTTTCGTAAATTGTATTTAAAGTTTCTTCGGTAGGGGACTTCTGATGATTTTTGAAGCCCTGAAAAATGGTTTTAATTTTTCTTCGTTCAACGATGGTGATGTGGCGCATTTTATGCGCCAGGACTCGACACAAAATGGGATCCTTGGTGATTATCCCTCCACCCAAAAGGACAGGATACAATTTGGAAAAACTTAAAATCCCCGCATCTCCCCATCCCGTTAAGAATTGGCCGTCCACCTTTGTAAAGACGGTATTGGCACAATCGTTAATGATCTTCCAGTTTTTTTTTCGAGCGGTCTTTTCAATCGCGGCCATGTCCTGAGGAAATCCGAACTGATGATATACCAAAATCGCCCGGGTATTATCCGACGGAACCAGGACAGGAAAACTGACCCGGCCCAGGGCCGACACCATGGAATAACATAAATATTGAGGAATAAGAATTTCCTCCCTGCG
>JANPFV010000027.1:0-9813 GCA_031423615.1 Candidatus Omnitrophota bacterium | reverse complement strand
GTAAAAGATTGTTTTAAGTACGACGCAAGTGACAGCAGAAGGCACATTATATCGTCGACTAATAGTGTCGACGGACAGGGTAAAGTGTTTTTTAACATAGTGAGGATTTACAGGTGAAATATCCTGAACTTATTTTAGAGCAGATGGAAATCGGGCCGATGAATAATTTCATTTATTTTTTCGGCGACGCTACAACTCATGAGGTGGCCATTGTTGACCCGGCCTGGGATGTTGATTTTTTACGCCGGGAAGCCAATAAAAGGGGCTATAAAATTACCAAGGTCCTGCTCACCCATGGTCATCACGACCATACCAACGGAATTTCTAAATTGCAAGAAACACATGACATCCCGGTTTATATGTCCAAACACGAAGCCGGGCTTTATACGCCGAGTTGCAAAAATCTTTTTAAAATCGAAGATCGCGCCTTATTAAAAATAGGTCAAATCGAGGTGGAATGTTTTCACACTCCCGGGCATTCTCCGGGGTGCCAATGTTTTAAGTATAAAGATGTCCTCATTGCCGGGGACACTCTTTTTATCGATGGATGCGGGCGTGTTGATCTTCCCGGCGGGGATGCCAAGACACTCTTTAAAAGTCTTTATAATATTATTTTGAAATTTCCCGATGCCACGGTTATCTATCCCGGCCATAACTATGGAGAAACCCCCTTGGCCACCCTCGGGGAACAGAAAAAGACCAATCCCTATTTGCAGGCCGGTGATTTGGAGAATTTCATAAATGAAAGGGTTTAGGATTTAACGCGATGGGCAAGTTTTGCTGACTCGTCGAATCAGAAAGCATCAATCCTAACGACCGATTAAAACTTGCCCACGGCGCAATTTATTTATTTTTGGGCAGAGGAAAACCGGCAAAAAGAGTCTTGAAAATGAGGGCACTGTAAAGCGAAAACGGGAGCAGCTTGCGTAAGCTATACATGATTTTGGTTTCTATGTCGGGGATATTGCGAAACGGTGGATTGCGGGATTGGATTAATTTTTCAACAAGGCGGGGAACATCCTCGAGGTTCTTGTCACAACCGTCGACGTACTTTTTGACTTTCGTTTTTAAAAAATCCGAGATAGGAAAATAAGGACTGTTCTCGTTGTTGAAATTCTTGGCGTAATGGGCATTTTCGAAAAAGATTTTTGTCTTGTATGTCCCTGGCTCAATCAGGCAAACATCAATTCCCCAGATTTTCATTTCATAGCGCAGACTTTCAGAAAAGCCTTCCAGCGCCCATTTGCTGGCATTGTAGGCGCTGAAACTTGGAGAAGCGGATAATCCGGCAATGCTGGAAATATTGATGATTTTTCCCTTACGTCTTTGACGCATGAGCGGGATCACTTCCCTGGTCACATTTTGGACACCGAAAAAATTGGTCTCCATTTGGGCGCGGATTTCTTCGTCAGTCAGATCTTCAAAGAAACCGCCGATTCCATAACCGGCATTATTCACCACCACATCGACATAGCCGTATTTCGCGGCGACGTGACGCACCACGTCTTTAATGTCCTTTTTATTTTTTACGTCCATTTGATAAAGATCTATTTCCTTTTTGATGTTTTGGATTTCATCAAGGAGGGTCCTGTTACGGGAAAGGTCGCGCAGGGTCGCGACCACGCGGTGGCCGCTTTGGGCTAAACGGACGGCGGTCCGCAGACCGAACCCGCTGGAGCAACCGGTGATGAGAATGACTTTGGGCTCAAAGTTTACGTCGGACATAGATGAGAGCCTACGAAATACTTTTTTGAATTAAAAGAGCATCAACTAAGGTCACAGCGATCATGGCTTCGACAACCGGAACGACGCGCGGACAAATGCACGGATCGTGTCGTCCCTTGACTTGAATTTTAACTGATTTTAAATCGGTATTAACGGTGCTCTGCTCTTGCGCAATGGATGATGGTGGCTTGACAGCTACGCGAAGAACAATGTCCTGTCCGGTGGAAATGCCGCCGAGGATTCCGCCCGCATGATTCGTGGCGGTGCTGATTTTGTTGTTCTTGGCGATAAAAGGATCGTTATGTTCGGAAGCACGCATGGTGGTGGCGCGGAAACCTTCTCCGAATTCAATGCCGCGGATCGTGCCAATGGACATTAAGGCATGGGACAGTTTGGCATTCAATTTATCGAAAACAGGATCCCCGAGGCCAGCCGGACATCCCTGCACCACGGCCTCCACAATTCCTCCGACGGAATCCAAATCTTTGCGGGCTTTTTCAATTTCCGCGATCATCAATTCGGCAACTTCACAATCCGGTGCGCGGACAATATTTTTTTCAATATCATCAAAATTGATTTTTTGGGCCGTGATACGGCCGACGGAAAGTGTATAAGCGATGATTCTAACGCCGGTTTTTAATAAAACTTTTTTTGCGATGGCACCCGCGGCAACACGGCAGGCTGTTTCACGACCGGACGATCGACCACCCCCACGATAATCGCGAATTCCAAATTTTGTTAAAAAAGAATAATCCGCATGACCGGGGCGAAAAACATCTTTAATCTCCGAATAATCTTGGGGACGTTGGTTGCTATTGCGAATCAGAATGGCAATCGGTGCGCCGGTTGTTTTTCCTTCAAAAACACCGGAAAGGATTTCACCGGTATCGCTCTCTTGTCGTTGGGTGGTGATTTTGCTTTGCCCAGGACGTCGACGATCAAGATCGATCTGAATATCTTTTTCTGTTAATTCAATATTCGGTGGAACACCATCCACGACCACGCCGATTCCTGCGCCGTGACTCTCGCCGAAAGTGGTAATGCGGAATAATGTTCCAAAGGTATTTCCAGCCATAGTTGTAGTGTAGAGTGAAATTTTAATAACGCAAAAGGGATTCTCGATTTTTTATGCTCGGGTCCTGTCCTTGCGGCACCCTGCCGGCATCGCTTCGCTGCTGGCGGCAGGGAATCCGCCTACGGGCCACCCGACCGGAGATTAATCCGTTACTGCACCCGTTGACGCGCTCGTCACCGTCTTTTGATATTTGCTTAGAACACCTTTGGTGTAGCGCGGCTTAGGTTGTTTCCAGACTTTGAGTCGCTTTTTGATTTCAGCTGCGGAAATGTCCACGTTCAATTGGCGTTTAGAAGCATCGATGGTGATTTTGTCACCATTTTTGAGAATGGCTAAAGGTCCGCCGTTGTACGCTTCCGGCGTGATATGTCCAACGACAAAACCGTGACTTCCCCCGGAGAAACGCCCGTCAGTAATCAAGGCCACATCTTTGCCTAAGCCCTTGCCCATAACAGCGGATGTGGGTGAAAGCATTTCACGCATGCCCGGTCCGCCGCGCGGGCCTTCATAACGAATAACAATAACGTCACCTTTTTTGATTGTACCATCAAGAATTTTTTTTAGTGCCGCCTCTTCACTTTCATAAACGCGAGCGTTACCGCTAAAGGTTAAACCTTCTTTACCACTGATTTTTGCAACCGCACCTTCCGGGGCCAAGTTTCCATAGAGAATAACTAAGTGACTGTCTTTCTTAATGGGATTGCTTAGCGGTCTGATAATCTGTTGTCCGTCGGGATAGGGCTTGACGTCTTTCAAATTTTCCGCCAAAGTTTTTCCCGTGACAGTTAAACAATCGCCATGCAAAAATCCCGCATCGAGCAATGTTTTCATCAGCGGCAAGATCCCGCCAATTGCGGCCAATTCCGCAGCAACGAATCTTCCGCTGGGTTTTAAGTCCGCCAAAACCGGTACTTTTTTTCCGATACGGGTGAAGTCATCGATGGACAATTTAACGCCGGCCGAATAGGCGATCCCCAGCAAATGCAAAACGGCATTGGTCGATCCCCCGAGGGCGATAACGACGGTGATGGCGTTTTCAAAAGCTTTCTTGCTCATGATGTCACGCGGTTTGATACCAAGCTTGATCAAATTCAAAACTGCTTTTCCGGCGTTGAGGCAATCGTCTTCCTTTTCTTTGGAAACGGCAATTTGCATCGAACTGTTGGGCAGGCTCATGCCCATCGCCTCAATCGCCGAGGCCATGGTATTAGCGGTATACATCCCGCCGCAGGAACCCGGCCCGGGAATGGCGCAGGATTCGACCCCTTTTAATTCTTCTGCAGAAATTTTCTGGCTGGCAAATTGTCCCACCGCTTCAAAGACCGAAACCACATCGAGTTTTTTATTATTGAAACAACCTGGAAGAATTGTCCCGCCGTAAACAAAAATGCTGGGACGGTTAAGACGAGCCATGGCCATTAAACAACCCGGCATATTTTTATCGCATCCGCCGATGGCGACCAGACCATCAAATCCTTGGCAACCCATGACGGTTTCAATGGAGTCGGCAATGACTTCGCGGGACACGAGAGAATATTTCATCCCTTCGCTGCCCATGGATATTCCGTCGGAAATGGTAATGGTTCCAAAAATTACGCCTTTGCCCCCTGCCGCATCAGCACCTTCCTGCGCTTTGACCGCCAGTTTGTCGATATGCATATTGCATGGCGTCACCATGCTCCAAGTCGAGGCGATGCCGATCTGATTTTTTTGAAAGTCTATATCTTTAAAACCTACGGCACGCAGCATCGCGCGGCTCGGCGCGCGTTCATATCCGTCAATCATAATGGCGGAGTGTTTACGATTTAAATTATTTATTTTCTTCATGATGCTCCTTTGTCATCCCTGCTTTCGCGGGAATGACATATTTACGCTAACCACGGCATGTCTTTGTTGACATGCTGTTCGTATTTGACAATGTCTTTTTCAAATTGCAAGGTCCAGCCGATTTGGTCAAGACCGTTTAACATGCAGTATTTGTTGAATTCACTGATGTCAAAATGGAATGTCTTTTCCGACGGGCAAAGCAAAGTCTGTGTTTTTAAGTCCGCAGTCATTGTGACGCCGGGCTTATTGACTGTCTCTTGAAATAATTGCTCAACGTCATCTGATTTCAGTTGGATTAATAAAATCCCATTCTTAATGCAATTATTGTAAAAAATATCAGCGAAGCTGGGTGCGATGATCACACGAAAACCATAATCTTCCAAAGCCCATGGCGCGTGTTCACGGCTGGAACCGCAGCCAAAATTATCCCGGGTCAATAAAACCGTCGACTTGCGGTATTCGGGTTTGTTTAAAATGAAGTCGGGGTTTTCTTTGGTGCCTTCGTAATCGGTGAAGCGCCATTCATGAAAAAGATGTTTCCCGAATCCCGTTCGTTCAATTTTGCGCAAAAATTGTTTGGGAATAATCGCGTCGGTGTCAATGTTGACGCGGTCAAGTGGGGCCACGATGCCAGTGTGATTTTTAAAAGGTTCCATAAATGTCCTTTGAGCGTTGGATAAATAAAGGCTTAATCATATGAATATCTCCTTTGATTAAAGCAATAATTTTCTTACATCGGTTAATCTTCCCGTCAAGGCGGCGGCGGCGGCCATTTCGGGAGACAGCAAATGTGTTCGTCCGCCGGGGCCTTGGCGGCCTTCAAAATTGCGATTGCTCGACGAGGCGCAGCGTTCGCCTTTTTTCAATTGGTCGTCATTCATTCCTAAACACATGGAACAACCGGCAAATCGCCATTCTAGTCCGGCGGCGATAAAGATTTTGTCTAAACCTTCGCTTTCCGCTTGGCGGCGAATGCGACCGGAAGCAGGAACAACGATGGCTTGCACACCGGGGGCAACTTTCTTTCCGGAAATAATTTTTGCGGCGGCGCGTAAATCTTCAATGCGGCCATTGGTGCAGGAACCGATGAAAACTTTATCGACGACAATATCACTCATTTTGGTTCCCGGCGTAAGATCCATATACTTGAGAGCATTTCGAGCCGCCGTGCGATCAACGGGATTCGTAAAACTTTCCGGGTCAGGAACGACGTCTTCGATCGACGTGACTTGCCCCGGACTCGTTCCCCAGGTCACCTGCGGTTTAATATCTTCGGCTTTAATATTAATGACAAGATCATGGGTGGCGCCGGTATCGCTGGGTAACGTTTTCCAATAGGCGACTGCTTTGTCCCAATCACCTGCCTTGGGGGCAAAATCGCGGCCTTTGATATAGGCAAATGTGGTTTCATCCGGCGCAATCATCCCGGCGCGCCCACCTGCTTCAATACTCATATTGCAAATGGTCATGCGGCCTTCCATCGAAAGTGCGCGGATGGCACTGCCCGCATATTCCATGACATAACCGGTTGCGCCGGCGGTACCGATTTTGCCGATGATGTAAAGAATAATATCCTTAGGGGTAATGGCAAAACCTAATTTGCCCTCGATATTAATCAACATGGATTTAGCCTTGGTTTGTTGCAAGGTTTGTGTAGCTAAAACGTGTTCGACTTCAGAAGTCCCGATCCCGAACGCTAAGGCACCGAAAGCGCCGTGCGTTGCCGTGTGCGAATCGCCGCAAACGATAATCATACCCGGTTGGGTTAAACCCAATTCCGGTCCGATGGCATGAACGATGCCCTGATCTTTATGCGAGAAATCATATAAGGTCACTCCGAATTCTTTACAATTGTCGGAAAGTCTTTGCATTTGAATGCGGGACGTTTCTTCGACGAGAGAAAAGTTTTTGGTTTTGGTTGAAACATTATGATCCATGGTGGCAAATGTTTTTTGCGGCGCGCGGACTTTGCGATGGGTCAGACGCAAGGCTTCAAAAGCCTGCGGACTGGTGACTTCGTGGATCAAGTGGCGGTCGACGTAGATGACCGAAATTCCCCCCGGGCCTCGGCCGGATGGCCTCGGCACTCCCTCGCACATTACGTGCTCGGTCGCGCTGTCATGCACCAGATGCGATTCCCATATTTTGTCATACATTGTTTTTGACATTGTGATCTCCGATATTCAGTTCCCGGGGCCTATCGCTGCGGGACCTCAACTCGTCCTCGCTTTCGCGGCGGGCGAGTTAAGGGCTCCCCCTGCGCGCCACCCGAAATTGAAATTTATTTTGCTAATTTTTTAAGAACAGTTTGCAGAATTCCGCCGTTGCGGAAATAAACAATTTCGACGGGGGTATCCAGCCGGCATATGGTCATAAAAATTTTGCCGTCAGCGCGGACAACAATGTTTTGCCCGGGTTTCAGGTTTTCATCGATTCCTTCAAAATTAAAAAATTCCTCACCCGTAAGACCGAGGGATTCTGCATTTTCGCCGGGACTAAATTCAAGCGGAAGAATTCCCATCCCCGCCAAATTGCTGCGATGGATGCGTTCATAACTTTGTGCAATCGCCACCTTGACGCCCAGTAAGGCCGGACCTTTTGCGGCCCAATCGCGGCTGGAACCGGTGCCGTATTCTTTTCCGGCGAGAATGACCAAGGGTGTTGCACTTTTTTTATAAAGTTCGGCCGCATTGAAAATGCTCATCTTTTCCCCCGTCGGCCAATAGGTCGTCCATGATCCTTCTGTCCCCGGGGCCAAAAGGTTGCGCAAACGAATATTGGCGAATGTTCCGCGGGTCATGATCCGGTCGTTGCCACGACGGGAGCCGTAACTATTGAAGGCGTCCGGAACGACCCCCAACTCTTGCAAATATTCTCCGGCCGGGCTCTTGACCGCAATGTCGCCGGCTGGCGAAATATGATCGGTCGTGATCGAATCGCCGACCATAATCAAGGCCCGGGCCGCTTGAATGGAAGGGATTTTATTCGCTTCCATGGTCATGCCGTTAAAATAAGGCGGCTCTTGAATATAGGTGCTGTCGGCCTTCCACTCGTAGAGTTCCGACGATGTCGTCTTGATATTGTTCCAATGGACGTTGCCGTTACTGACATTTTTATAACGGTTTTGAAAGGCGCTAGCGGTAACGGATTTCGTCGTGATGGCCTGGATCTGTTCCGTGGTAGGCCAGATGTCTTTTAAATAAACGGGATGACCTTTTTTATCTTTACCAATTATCCCATTGGCCAGATCAGTGTCGACGGTGCCAGCGAGAGCATAGGCTACAACCAATGGCGGACTGGCTAAAAAGTTGGCCCGCGTATAAGGATTGATACGTCCTTCAAAATTGCGGTTGCCGCTTAAAACACTTGCGGCGACCAAATCTCCTTCGAGGATCGCGGCGGAAATTTTTTCCGGTAAAGGGCCGCTATTGCCGATACACGTCGTGCAGCCGTAACCAACAATATTAAATCCCAATTTTTCCAGATAGATCAGTAAGCCGGCCTTTTGTAAATATTCTTCCACCACTTGGGACCCGGGAGCAAAACTGGTTTTGACGAAAGAGGGAACGGTCATTCCTCTCTCTACCGCATTCTTTGCAACTAATCCAGCCGCCACGAGGACCGAAGGATTGGACGTGTTGGTGCAACTGGTTATCGCGGCAATGACGACCGCGCCATGACCAATTGTAGACGGGGTTTCGTCTTTGATCTCGACCGTCTGAGGGATCCTTTCCGGTTTTAAACCGAAACCGCGTTCGGCCGTGGGGGCCGTTAAGGCCTGCTGAAAAACATTCTGCATGTCTTTTAAAGACACGCGGTCTTGCGGACGTTTGGGTCCGGCCACACTGGGCACAACATGAGACAAATCTAATTCCAATGTATTTGTGAATTCCGGCTCCAGACTATCGGCGGTATAAAACAAACCTTGTTCTTTCATGTAACGCTCGACGAGATCCACCTCTTCAACGGTCCGCCCCGACATGGTGTAATAGCGCAATGTTTCATCATCAACCGGAAACAGTCCTATGGTCGCCCCATATTCCGGCGCCATATTCGCTATGGTGGCCCGGTCCGGTAAACTTAAACTTTTTAGGCCCGGCCCATAAAATTCAACAAATTTCCCGACGACACCTTTCTTGCGGAGAATTTGCGTGACCGTTAAAACCAAATCGGTGGCCGTCACTCCTTCCGTGAGCGAGCCGGTCAATTTAAAGCCAACAACTTCAGGGATGAGCATATAGATGGGCTCCCCGAGCATGACCGCTTCTGCTTCGATCCCGCCCACTCCCCATCCCACAATTCCCAAACCATTGATCATTGTCGTATGGCTGTCGGTCCCAACGAGACTATCAGGAAAAACAATCGTACTCTTTTCTAATTTCGTTTTTAAAACACCTTTGGCTAAATATTCCAAGTTGACCTGATGGACAATGCCCGTTCCGGGGGGAACGACGCGAAAATTCTTAAAAGCGCTTTGTCCCCATTTTAAAAATTCATAACGTTCCTGATTTCGCTCGAATTCTTTTTTAATATTGATGCCGAAGGCCGCTTTATTGCCATAGGCGTCAACTTGCACGGAATGATCAATCACTAAATCGCAGGGGACGAGAGGATTGATTTTGCGATAATCTCCGCCGAGACGTTTCATGGCCGTTCGCATGGCGGCCAAATCCACGACGCACGGGACACCAGTGAAATCCTGTAAAACGACACGTCCGGGTTTAAAGGCGATCTCGGTGACCGGCAGGTTTTTAGCCGACCAACCACTTAATTTGCGAATGTCTTCTATTGTGACTTGAAAATTGTCACAGGAACGGACCGCACTTTCTAATAAAATTTTAATGGAAAAAGGCAGTCGGGAAGGATCCGGCAGTCCAATTTTTTGGATGTCCGCCAAATGGAAATAATCAAATAGGCCGGACTTGGTCTTTATCTGCCGCTTCGTATCTTGGATTCCAGAATTCGCGTGCATTCCAATACCCCTTTATAAAAATTTGAATTCGTATTATATAGAAATGATTCTGCGACGTCAATGGGGACTTTTTTTCCCAAATTCCTACTTAGGATTTTATGCGCACGGATTGACATGAAAACGCTGACAAATTTTCTTAGCCTGAACCGCTAAAGCCTAAAGAAAGAACTTTTTAACAGCTGAAGAATCCCTCTCGCAACCCCGATTTGACCCA
>JANPFV010000026.1:0-4594 GCA_031423615.1 Candidatus Omnitrophota bacterium | reverse complement strand
CGGGGACAGTCCCGTTGGATGACACTTAGAAAGTAGGGACAGTCCCTACTTTTTCTCCGCTCTCACCCATGTCATTCCCGCGAAATCGGGAATCCATACGGGAATTTATTTTAGAAAGTGTATCCCCGCTAAAAGCACGCGGGGACGACAAAACTAAAATAGTCCCTATTTATCTTCTGGACAAAACCGCCGCGGGCTGGACATTCAACTGGCCTAAGATCGGCACAGTCTGGGCGTTGAGGGGGAAAACGTTGATGATAATGGGGTACAATCCTTTGATATTGATATTTTCCAAATTCTGCTGGGGCAAAGGCAGAGGCACACCGCGCCCGTCGCGTTTGATTTGTAAATTCAATTTCGATGGATCAAAATCGATACCGCCGTATTGGTCGGGGTTGACCGCCGGGGCCGAAACAGCCGCGGGCACAAAAGCCACGTTTGAATCTAAACTGCCGTTGGAGGCGGTTTTCTTTGTGCTTCGCAAATAACTTTCAGCTAATTTACTCAAGGTTGCCGGATCAAGTTTGGATAATCCCCACATTGTTAATGACATAACTTGAGCGTCGGGTTGCATTAAAAAGTTTCCCTGAAGACTTCTTAATTCGCTGGGGACTTGTTCTGGAGGCAAGGTGCGGTTAGCCTCGTTAACCAAATGTTGGAAAACAGTTCGCGCGGCCGTATCATTGTAACTCCCCTCGCCAAAGAAAACAGCCCACGACCCTAAACTATAATAAGGAGAACCCCCTGTCACGAGTTCTTGAGCAAAAGCTCTGGCTTTCATGATTGAATTGTTTAAAGATAATTTTGCTTTAGCGTCCATATAAGCACGCATGGTATAACTTACGGTTATGTTAATGAGACGTTCGAGGATTTGCTTCCTGGTTAATCCTTGAAACTGCTTCTCATTCAATGCAACGACCTCATTGCGAATCGGCGCGGGAATTCCTCTGACACTAGACCACTCACTGAGTTGATCGATTGTTTTGTCCAAGGCATCAATAAAAACAACAGGAAAATCCTGATTTGCCTCTACAAGGCTTTGAGTGGTTGTAGGTATAACATTGTCGTTTCCTTTTAATAGCGCAACTTTAACATTGACGCCATCGAATTGCACTGAGCGATAACCATCCACATGATAGGACTTGATATATAAATGATTGATCCGGTCACCAAAATTAACACTCAAAGAAACATGCAGAAAATATCCTCTGGCTAACAAATATTTATTAATAGCATCTCTCGCATCTGAGAATTGTTTATTCTTTTCTTCTGATTGACCCTTTGATTCAATGACATTATTTGCCGAATCAACCAAGGCCTCAATAAGAAAGTTGGGATCCTTACCAACTTTTTTAGCCGTCTGCAAAAGTTCTTTCTTAAGAGCTCCATGTTGACGTACAAAATCTGGGGAACGGCGCGCCCCGACACCCATTGAAACATAGCGGGGCAAGGAATATTTAAGGAAGATTTCCATTCTCTGCTCTGGATTCATAAACTCCATTGCGGCTAATTCCACATTCACTGGACTGTTCCAATGGGGGTCCTCGGATTCTTTAATGGCCGTCCTCATACCCAGCACCAATGCTTTAAAAAAATCGTTTAATGACCCTGCATCGCTTACTAAGGTCTGGTATTTCCTTTTGGCTGACTTGACGGCATCTGGATCGTCAGAATTAATTGTAAAGACTGCACGCCAAGCGGGAGCCGAAGTATAAAGATTACGGTCAAACTTTCCATCCAAAATATCTTTGAAGTAATTGCTGGCTAAGTTTTTTGCCTGTTGACTCGCTTCACTGTTTTGGGCGCGCAGGTTATCTTCAGGTAAAAGAACGCCCCCGATGTTGACCGCGGCAAGCCCAAGGAGCCGGCCTATTGCTTTTCGTCGAGTGAGCAATTGAGACGGCCTATTCTCAGGAACGGCCGCCGGAACTTCGGCAGGAAGGGCCACGACCGGCGCATCAGATGGTATATCCAAAAGCGAGCTGGAGGCATTGGAGGAGGAATCGTTTTCGTCGTTTCTTAATAAAATCCAAGCCCCCATCATCAAGGCTGTACTAAAAAAAGTTTGAAGTTCCCGATTCTTTGAGTCCCGAGCTAATGCCAATAATTTCGCATGAGTCATGACATCATCATTCGTAAGTAACCTCTCAGGATTTTTCGCTGCCGTAGCCAAAAGTTCATGCCCGCCGCTAAGTAGACTTCCCTTTATTTCATTGCTGAGAGTGGGAACATTTGAAAATATTTCTGTCATAAACGCATTCGGATCATCTTGAGTCACAAGAGCCAAACCTTTGACAGCCTCTAAAGCAAATCTTTCGCGGAACGCCTTATCAGCTTTTGGCAAAAACATCCATTCTGAAGTATCGCCTGTATCCGAAGTGGCCAATGTTGCCCCTAATTCGATCAATTTAGCTTTTATCTCTTCTGACGAAATATCTACCTGATCCTCAACTATTCTTTCTAAAGTGTGGTGAATTTTTTTTATCGTTACAACTGGGCCTTTCTTGAACTCTGAGTCTGAGTTTAAAGCCACAAGGACCAAGTTCATGATAGGATCATTCCCCTCGGCAAGCTGGATAGGACTAGACGAGCGATTATCCAATCCGCTGGAGGCAACAGCTATATTGATTGACTTCAGCGAAATACTCCTCTTTGCTGTTTCAAAATTTTGGGGGACTTTCAAAAGCTTCACGAGATGGTCGATTTGGGTTTCTAGGTTCAACAGTGTCATCTTTTCTTCTGCATGATATTTATCATTGTTAACACGGACATACAAAGTTATCTGGGATTTAAAAGAACCAGCCGCACTAAGCAATCTATTTAATTCTTGCTCATTTGATACCGTACCATTATTAAATTGAGTAAAATGAATTAAAGCTTTTAACAAAGAGCGTATATTTTTTTCTTTATCGTTATAAAATCTTTCTAAAATATCAACATACTCCAAATGTCCAGCTACTCCGCTAAGCTTTAACCAGCGAGAATGAAGTTTTCCCTCGGGTGTTGTTGGGTCATCCACAGAATAATACGGAGTAACAGAAGCAGGCTTTACTTCTACCGTTACGGCTTTGGGCGCTTGAGCCGCGGCCGCGTCTTGATTGAATTTTTCCGTTAATCCTAAAAGCTGGGAACGGGCCCGGCGGTAGTTTTCTTCACTAAAAAACGTATTATAACTTAAAAACTTAGTCTCATCTATGTTGTCTATCTCACTTAAATCAAATTCGGCCTTATCAAAATCGACATTTAGATTTTTTAAAGAAAGTCTGTATTTATTAGTCAAGTCGCTCCACTTCAAGCTGGGATTCTCACCATTTAACTTTTTAAAAAGTAACGCTAGCTTTACATTATATTCATCCGTATTGCCCGATACAGGATAGGTCCGTGTTGTCTGAAACAATAATTGATGAATAACCGAATTTAAGTGCATTTGCGATGTCACCACACCATCGGATGCGATTGCTGTTTTAAGTAAATCTGATAAATCCTTTCCCTTTATCTTTCTTCCCGCAAACTTGGCCGGTCCCACTTGAAAACCAGCGAGAATATCAGCAAAAGCGGCATCGGGTGACACTCTTTTTTCTACTCCGTCTTTATGAATGACGACAGGTTGCGGTTCTCCGTCGGGGGCTTGATTGGGATTTTCCAGAATGTCTAAAAGCGCATCAATCTGAGCCCCAGCATTAGGATCGCTAACTGTAAAGGTATTTCCTTCTTGCTTAATAATCCCGCTATTGACCCCGATCGTCATTTCATTCGCCTTTAAATCTACCTCTCTATTATTCCCAACCAAGGTGAGTTTTCTTGTTCCACGGTAATTCAATATAACCGGGGTTTTTGTATCACTGGCCGGTGCGGCAGAGGGCTTAATCACAGGAGGCGAAGCCAAATCTTTTAAAGTTTGCGCCGCGGCTTTCATATCTTCATTAAAATTATTCGCAGGATTTTCAATCAATGCGACGACTCTCGTGATGTCAACATGAGAAACTTGGGCAATACTACCATCAAAATTATTCATTGCTGCCAAAGACTTTAACCCCCCGACTAAATTCGGATCCTTATCTGGCCCTGCATTTTTAAATTGAACTGCCTTCATCATAATTCTTCTCATTAAAGTTGTATCTACTCTATTAAAATTATCGTAATCGGCATCAATCTTATCCATAAGCTCTAGCACCGAGGCGACTGAAATAGTTAGTGTACTCGCGGCGGAGGATTGATTGGCCTGAAAGGCATGGCTGGCGTAAACGGCTGCGCTTTCATTTTGCCCCTCTACCGTTAAAGCTTGAATGCCAGTCAAACGGGGATTTTCCGAAGCGTCCCTGGCCGCGTTTAAAGCCGCTATAGGATTAGCGACGATTTGCAATGAACGCGATGCCATATGCATCACTTCCCCGCCGGAGAAATATTTTCGCGGAAGGGGGTCTTCGGTGCCATTGTCTTCTTCTTTAATAAGGTTGTAAGCGCCTTTTTTGAAGGCTTCGAGATATTGCTCGTAAACTTTTTGTTTGATGTCCTTAACATCGCTTTCTACACCGGCGACTTTTGATTTATCGGCGTAGATGCGGCCAAGTAAGGAGTCTTTGAGCGCTTTCTT
>JANPFV010000025.1:0-4248 GCA_031423615.1 Candidatus Omnitrophota bacterium | reverse complement strand
CCTCACTTGCAGTTCGTGTTCCTCAGGCCGAGATTTTGCCTTATGACTTCTTTCAGATTCCGCCTCGCGACGGACACCCTTGCCTTTGGCTAACGGTTGGTGCTATCTCCTCCGTAACGGTCTTTCACCGTCTAGTTCACAGGCATGCCGCGCACACAAAAGGAAAGAGAACAGCTCCATAACGGAAACTGTTCTCTTTAAACACGCCCATGAGGCATATTGGATTCCTCCTCTAGAACCGCGTACGGTCTTGACCCTTTTGCTTTGCCTCATAGGCCCCTCCTTTAACGCCCCCCAGAGCTTCAGCTATGACATCACTGATTTCTTTCTGCTGAGCGCCAAAGATTTTTGCTTCCCGGATCAGCGCGGCACAATTCTCGAACTGCTGCGTCAAAAGAGCTTCTTTCAAATAAATCAAAGAAGTCAATTTCAGCACTTCATTAGCGTAAAACTGGCCGTCGACATTTCCGTTTAGAACCACGCTGTTTTTCATTTTTCTCCTCCTTTCTCATTCCATATAATAATTCTGAAAAACCCAACAAAAAAACCACCGCTCAAATGAAGAGGGGTGGCTTGAAAATTTTTAGACTGGACTTTTAACTAATTAATCAAGACGCACCGCCTCGGGGCCCTTTCTCCATACGGGAAAAAGAGACATATCCGCTTGGGCGGACAAGCCAGCGATGCACAGAGTTTGATTAATTAAAACTTTCATAATAGTACGAGTCTACCATAAATATTGTGCCTGTCAACAGCGGCGGAACGGGGCTTTCATCTTTATTTCAAAATTTTATTGAGGATCCCACCGATAATCTGGGACCCAGGAGATTCCTGACTTTGCGAAGGGGTGTCACCTTCCTCGGCTGGGGGTTGAGAAGATTGAGGAATACCTAACGCTTTGTCCAAAATCTTTCCTAATTCTTTTTTACCCTGTTGGCGCACGGCATTTTTTATAAGATCTAAAGCTGATTGAATCACGTTGATAGATGGCTTTTGGCTGCCTTGACCCGTAATATGGACAGGCAAACTGATATGGCTTTCGCTGTCATACAAATATTTTAATTCTTCTGCGCTGTCACCCATTATCTTGGAAAGTTCGGCGGTGATTTTAAACGCACCGTCGACGGAATAGGTTTGATCAAAAGCCGCTTGCGACTTCCCGCTTAAAATAAATTCATCAGCTTCCACCACCAAAGGGTCAAAAACAATTTGCCCGCTAGTCACACCAAAAGTCCCGGAAACGTTATTGATTTGCGTATCCTGACTTTCCAGCTTGGCTTTGTATTGTTCAGGAATATTAGCTTCGATCCGGGAAGTGAGATTGGGAATCACGGAAATTTTTTCCAAAATCGTTTTGAAAACATTGAGGTTTTTTAACTTCGCTTCCTTAACGTCAAAGTTTCCCTCGCCGTCAATGGAATTCATATTCGCCCCTTGCCCTTTGGCCTTAATATTTGCAGAAAGAAGGCCTTCGACCTTAACTTCCGACTCGCTTTGCACCAAGACTTCGGTTAAATCCATTCCCTTGACAGCCACCGCCATATCAAAATCCTGTGTCTTCATATAATCGTGAACATTGACCTGGGCGGTGATCTGGCCTTTGCCTAAATTAAAAACCAGATCATCGCCGGTCATTTGACTTTCGGTGATTTTAAATTTTGTTTCTAGACCGCTTAAAGGAACAGGCAATTCCTTCATTTTGATTTCCCAGTCTTTCAGTAAAACGTTACTCGTTAAGGCCGTAAGTCCCCCCGTCCCAAAAGTAGCATTGTCCATAACCACATTCAATTCCCCTTTCATACTCACCGGTAAAGGAACGCTAGCCAAAGACGCCACATTAGCCTTAAGCTGTTCCATGGAAAATTTTCCAAGGTCAGCTTTAAACGTTGTATCTTTCAAGAGCACCGTTTGGTCAGCGGGAATCAAAGTCGCTGTTCCTTGCGTTTGAATGTTCGCTTCCTCACTCAGGTATGCCAAAGAAAGAACAAATTTAAAAGGTGATCCCAGAGCAAAATCTTTAATATCAAAATCCATATGACGCGCCGCGAGCGAAACACCCGGCACGACATCTTTCAAGCCGATCTGACCGTCTTTAAATAAAATGTCCATAAGCACAGTTTCCAAACCCTGCGGTCCCGCCGCGAGGGTCTTGATATTAAAATCAAGCTGGCCGCTTAAAAGTGCGGGCAACATCACATCTTTCAACGGCGCGACCTTGGTCTTGATCAATTCCAAGGGAATCTTTGCCAGGACCAATTTGACCGTCGTATCTTTCAGGCTGACTTTTTGCGTGGCAGGATCCAGCATCACTTCTCCGTTAAAAGAAACATTCGGCTCATCACTTTCATAACCCAAAGTTGCATTTATCTTAAGCGGCTTGCCTAAAGTAAAATCCGTGACGGCAACATTCACCTGATTAGCGGCAATAGAAATGCCGGGAGAAACATCGTTGAAGACAATTTTACCGTTCTGCCATTTCACATCAACCTTCATATCGCCAATCCCCTGGGGCGAGACTCTTAAATCATTGATATGGGTCTGAAAAACTCCGGCCAATGTTTGCGGCAAGAGAACATTAACCGGGACCAAACCCGATGCCTTAAAACGATCAAGGCTGAAACTATTTAAATTGATTCCGGCGAGACCGTTGGCAATTGAAAGAGTTTGAGTTTTAGGATCAACGGTCACGGCTCCGTCAAAGGAAATATTCTGCATTTCACTCAAATAAGCGGCTTTCAAAGAAACACTGAACTGCTTCCCAAAAGAAAAATTCCCAATTGTAACTTCGGTTTTATTTAACGTTATCGCTGTCCCGGGGACAAGGTCTTTTAACGAAATCGTACCGTCACGCCATTTCATGTCCAATAAAACGCTTTGCAACCCGGCAAGCGTCACAACCGCTTGCTTGAGACTTATGTGGAATTTGCCGGATAAATTCTCCGGCAAAGGAAGATCTTTCAAAGGGGCCAAGGCGGCTTTCATTTTCTTTAAAGGCCACAAAGCCAGATCCGTCGCGAATTCTCCATCGGTAAGACGGAATTCCATTTTCGCAAGATCGACTGCAACATGGCTGGCAAAATCAATATTGGTTTCGTCCTGATAGACAGCCGCCTTAACCCTGATTTTAGACAAGGCGGCCTTATCCAAAGAAAAATTTTCCACATCCACATCGATCTTCTGGACTTCCAAAGAAATCCCCGGAGCCATATCATCAGCTTGGACTTTACCGTTATGAAAAGAAACATCGGCGATAAATTTTCCTATACCCTTATCGGACACCTGCGCTTCCTTGATCTTGGCATTGACCTCGCCTTCTAAAATCCGCGGCCACACAACACCGGCCATCATGGGCAACACTTTCAGCTTGTCCGAAGGCCAATCATTGAGCTTGAGCGCTACGCCCACGTCCAACAATCGGACTTCGTTACGCGTCAAATCCAACTGCGCCTTACCTTCCCAATGAAAATTCTTTTGCGGCGTTAAAAATGCCGCTTCCACCAAAACATCAAAGGGATTGCCCAAAGAAAATCTTTGCACAGCGATATTCAAATGCGTCACCGTGAGCTTAATTTCAGGCGAAACACCTTTGTCAATAAAGACAATTTCCGCCTCGTCAACTTTAAGAGAATTGATAAAAATAGCCGGCAGCGCGGTGATCGCCGGAGGATTGGCCACTGAAGAAGCACCACCAAATTTTGCACCGAGGGTCTGGATGTTCAGCGCACCATCCGCCTTACGGATCACGGTGACCTGGGGCGAGCGGATCACCAGGCTGGGAACAGAAATTTTCCGGGACATCACATAAGAAAGAATATCAATCCCGGCCTCAGCATCCTTGACGGTCAGAAAATTTCCCGTACCAAAATCAGGATTTTCAGCGATAGAAAAATCGGTCAAATGCAGGCGAATCCCTTTGTGTAGGGAAAGGGCGAGGTCAATATCTCTGAAATCAACAGTCCGGCCCAAAGCTTTGCTGGCGGCCTGAGTCATCTGAGGCTTATATTTTTTAATATCGAAATTCTTTAAGAAAACAATCCCGCCCATAATGACGATGATCACAAGAATAAAAAAAATAAAGAAGACAATACCCACAACCTGAAAAAACTTTTTCACCTGTAAATCCTCACTATGTTAAAAAACACTTTACCCTGTCCGTCGACACTATTAGTCGACGATATAATGTGCCTTCTGCTGTCACTTGCGGCGTACTTAAAACAATCTTTTACTTCTATCAGATTTTACAACCTG
>JANPFV010000024.1:0-7489 GCA_031423615.1 Candidatus Omnitrophota bacterium | reverse complement strand
ACAAAAAGTTTTTAGCCGTACCTGTGTGCCCTTAGGTTGCGAAGCCAGTTTGCCCATTGGGTTAAGACCCGTTATGTCGGAATGCCGGGATGATCCGACGAATAGCTGTTGTGACAGCATACAACAGACCGGAGCTTGCGGATCTTTGGCAGCCCACGTAGGACCAAGTGGATGCGCTTATGGAAAAATGGAAATGCAGGCCTTATGCGGCAGTCCTACCGCAACCTTTGTATATACTTGCGAAGACAAGGCGCAGTGTGTTTTGCAATGCGATTCGCCGGGAGCCAATGTCCAAGGATGGTGTGATCCGGCTGATTATAATAAAAATGTTATAAGCAAGGTCGTTCGTCCGGTTAATGCAGGTCATTGTAATGATGATACGGATAGCCGATGCAAGGTCGAATGCACTCCTGACTCGTATCCTG
Source organism: Candidatus Omnitrophota bacterium (assembly GCA_031423615.1). Lineage (GTDB taxonomy): Bacteria > Omnitrophota > Gorgyraeia > Zapsychrales > JANLHA01 > JADLGJ01. The sequence goes on along the minus strand of JANPFV010000024.1, from coordinate 7,064 downwards.
TTGGGGCCAATTGTATGGTGACATGCGGCAATGGCACGTGTGAAAATGGACAATATGGTTATCCTAATTATGGTGAAAATATTACTAATTGCCCTGCGGATTGTTCTTCGACATGGTGTCCTTTGATTTTTATAGGTCTTCGACAGCATGGCCCATGGGGGAGTATGATGTGGTTTTATGCTGCTTGGGTGGCGCCAGCTGGGGATTCTGGGTGTTTGGATAGGGAGCCCGCGAAAATAAAGATAACGGTCAATATTACAAAGGTAGATACGTATACTATGACTTATGGAGTAGATGATTATGCTAAAGTGTATTTGGATGGGAATGTGATCTGCCAAAATACCGAGACTGGCTATTATCATGGCTCTGGAAATTTTTGTGGCAGCAGGTTATTACAACCAGGCCCTCATAGGATTGAGATCGAAGTTCTAAATGACTTTAATAATGCACACCATAATTGGGGTGAAAATCCAGGAGGGATTGCTTTTGTAATGGTCGACAGCGATAATAATGTTGTTATCTCTACTAATTCAGTTCAGGCTGAGATGTGGTTATCAACTGTTTATTGTCGAAATGGAAAGCCGTGGAAATGTGATGATAGGACATGCGATTAATGTATGAGCAAAAAGTAGGGACAGACCCTACTTTTATTATCGGTATTTAATCAGACCCCAATACATTTGTACCGCTTTGATCCAGGTCATTTTTTTGCCGTGTTTTTTGTCGCGGGCTTCATAAGTGATGGGGACTTCCAGAATCGTGAATTCTCGTCGGAGGACTTTGGCCGTGAATTCAGTTTCGAATTCAAAGCCCCGCGAGTGGATTGTAAGACCGTTTAAGACTTCCTTGCGGAAAACTTTGAAACACGTATTAACGTCGGTGAGCTGGCATCTGTACAATGTATTAAGCGTCCAATTGGAAAATATGTTTCCCCAACGAATGACCCGCGGCATGTCCTCGATGGTCCCTTTGAACCTTGAGCCGTAAACAATGGATGTTTGATTTTTCAAGATCGGTTGAATCAGGCGCGCGTAATTGGCCGGATCATATTCCAGGTCAGCATCCTGAATTAAGATAATGTCTCCGGTCGCATTTTGGATTCCCCGCATTACTGCGGCCCCCTTGCCCTGGTTTTTTTTGTGGGAAAAAATTCTACAAGCGTCCTGCGCGAGAAATTCTTTCAATCTTTGGGCGGTCTGGTCCGTCGAGCCATCATCAACAACAATGATTTCTTTTGTCAGGCCGACCGGGAGAAGACACGTTGTGATTTTATGAAGAACAGAAAGAACAGTGGCTTGTTCATTATAAACGGGCACAATAATGGAAAGTTTCACAATGACCTCTTGGGCAAAATAAACATAGGATTTTATGAATATAGCAAAAATACTTCTTCTAATCGAGAGCATTCTTGACAACCCAGACTCATTTTGTATAATTAACCCGCACCTTTGGATCAGCCTTCCTTTATAATAATCGCAGGGACATTTGCTTTTCGTTTTATAACCCTATTGGGGGACCGCATGAAAGAAGAATTCTTGCCTTTTTTTGCCGCAGCTTGTTTGTTCCTTGCGTTGAATGTTTCTTCGGAAGCCGGAATGATTTATCAAAATTTTGAACCGGATCTCGGTACGCCCGTCAATATCTGGAGCCGAACTCTTGAGGGACATGCTTCCGTTGTTGACCGTCACGACGGTGTTCATCTTGGCCAGAATGCTGCGCGGTATGAAAGCGGCTGGCAATGGAATGGTTTGGGGATCAATACTTATCCCAACGTGGTGGATTTTAAGCAGACGAACAATGACCGTTTGACATTTTGGATTTTGGCTTTCCCGCATGTGACCTGCCAGATTTACGGCTGCGATACGGCAATCGATAATACCGTCGGGGTTGAAATCCATGATAATGGACATTACGGGAATGGCGGAGTAACGGTATGGACGGTCCCCAAGGCCAGGTATAAGCAATGGACAAAATTAGAAATTTTGTTCAGCCAGCTTCCGATGGATTTTAACCTGCGGGAAATTTCGCAAATCCAATTCTTGAATTTTTGGCCGGGGAAATATTATCTCGACGACTTTCATGCTGTGCGCCAAGACCGGGTTTACCAGTCTTTTAACCAAGAAACCCGCAGCGGCACGACGGACAATGATTATGGCTGGAAATGGAACGATGCGGATGCAACGACGTTGTCCGGATTCGGCGAACCGGTCTACGAAGGCGGGCATTCCTGGACCATGAATCTCAAGGAACACTGGGGCGGAGGCGGGATCAAGTCGCAGCAGGAGAATTATTTTTTTAATAAAGAAACGAATCAAGCGGAACAAAGTTTTTGGCATAATGATTTTTTGCCGGAACAAAACGACCGCCTGTCATTATGGATCATGGCTTTTCCGGAAAATGGGATGGACAACAATTTGAATGTTCAGATGTATGATCATGATCAGCACTCAACCGATCAAAATAAAGCCCAATTCTGGAACAAAATTGCGGCGCGTTATGGACAATGGACACGGTTGGAAGTGCCGTTTAAGGACCTTCCCGCGGATTTGAATTTGCATGACATCGACAAAATTCAGATCCAACAATATTGGAAGGGACTTTTTTATATTGATGATATCCGGGCTACCGGTCCGCATCCGGTGATTAAACAAAGTAACCTTTCGCAAGGCCTCATCGTTTGGGACCCGATTCCCGGCGCGCAAAATTATCGTCTTCAAGAAAGCTGGCAGGGACCCGACGGCCCATGGACTACGATTTATAGCGCCAGTCAAACCAATTTTAAGACGGACCGGCTGGGCGGGGCGTGGTACCGGGTGCGCTGGGAAGAAAAGTTTGCCGACAAAAAAACTATTCCCTACTATTCTCCGTGGTCGGATGTGGCAGAATACCATCCCCCGACGGTCAATCTCAAATTTAATGCGCTTCTCAATGGCTTGCTGATTTTTAACAGCATTCCGCAAGCTAGCGCATATCAACTGCAAATGGCTCCCGAGCCTGCCGGGCCATGGACGCAAATTTATCAGGGTCCGCCTTTGCTTTCGCCGTTGACCGCGTCGGTGGGCAAATGGTACCGGGCGCGCGCAATCAAACAAAACAACGGGGATATGACAGATTTTACATCATGGAGCCGGCCGCAGGTTTATTCTTCCTCGGGAACCGGTTTCGTGAAAGCATCGGGGACCGTTCTTAAAAACCGTGACGGGAATGGCGAGGAAGTGATTTTAAACGGATATAATCTGGGCAATTATTTATTGACCGAAGACTGGATGACCGGCTTTGGGACGGCTGATGAACCTAAAATTCCCGACGAATGGACGTTGCGAAACATTTTGACAGCGCGGTTTGGCGTAGCACAGGCCGAAAATCTTTTGCGCGTTTTTGAAAATGCCTATTTGAATGATTATGATTTTGATTTATTAAGCCGGACCAATGTTTCTTTGGTGCGCTTGCCGATTTATTACCGCAATCTGATGGATGAAAACGGCCAATTTATTTTGAATAGCCAGGGTCAAATCGATTTTACGCAAATCGATCGGGTCGTTGATGCCATGGCCGACCGCGGAATTTATACTCTGCTGGATTTGCATGGGGCTCCGGGAAGCCAGAACGGCGAAGCTCACAGCGGGCAAAAGGGGTTGAGTAAACTTTTTGAAACCAGTGCGGCTGGAGAAATCTCTCGCGCCCGCACGGAAACCCTCTGGAAGGAAATAGCCAAGCATTATAAAAATAACACCTGGGTTTTAGGTTATGACCTTTTAAATGAACCCGTCGGCGCGCCGAACTCGGCGGTGTTAGCTGATTTTTATGACCGTTTATATCTCGCCATACGCGCTATTGATTCTAATCATGTGATCATGATGGAAGGAATTTGGGATTGGGAGACTTTGCCCAACCCCATGGATCGCAACTGGCACAATGTGGCGTATCAATTCCATTATTATTGCCCCATGGTGGCGCAACCGCAAAAGACGGATGATCCTCGTCCGGTTATGGGGGTGAGTTGTGCGGATTACGGATCGATGGAAGAACGCTTCGCTTATCAAAAAGCTTTTATTGATGCCAAGGTCGCCAATTCCCGACAAGAGTTGTATCAAGTGCCGGCGATGGTCGGCGAATTTAGCGCCCATGATGACAAACCCTCTTGGGACTATTATTTCCAAACATTTAATCAGCAAAAATGGAGTTGGACGGTGTGGTCGTACAAGGACCATTCGAGCCCATCGAACTGGGGCATGGTCAATCACGCTTTTTATGATGAAGATCTGCCCAAGTTTCGTGCCAGCCAAGCCACAGTGCCGCCTGCGTCGGGAGATTCGTATAACGATCTGACCCGCAAACTTTCTAAATATACAACCGCGGATTATCAGGTGATTAATGAAGCGCTAAAAAACATAGTCAATGGTCACGGCAAAGATATTTTTCCTTTATATCCGGCGAGCAAACCCGAAATATTATCGGTTTCGCCGCATCAGATTATTTCTCCGGGGTTTGTTTATATTAATGGACGCAACTTTGGGGCAGGCAAAGGCAGCAGTACTATTAAGGTCAATGGTTCGGATTTTATTCCGACGGCATGGTCAAATCACCAAATAGTCCTTAACTTGGATCCCGGCCAGCCGCTTGGAAAAAATCAAATTGTCGTGACCGGACCGCAGGGAACCGGCGATACAGCTGAAATTATCGTCAACGGCCCCTCACCAACCATTGAGATCAAGAATATCCAGTCCAACCCCGACGGGACATTTACAATTTCCGGATCAGGGATGTGCGATACGCCCGGTACGGTTGAGTTTTTTCCCACAACGTGCATAGATAATCCTCCGGGTTCGGCCGCATGCAACCATGGTGATGCGGCGATCATATCGTGGTCGGAAAATTTGATTAAAGGTTTTGTGCCGCCGGATTTTATCCCTGCAAATCCGGGCGGCAGCGCGAAAATTCACTGCCTGTATGGCGGGCCGCTTTATCCGACGATGATTCCGGAAAACCGGGCGCCGGTTTGGGAGCCCATTCCTAACCGCTTCATCAATGAAGGGCAGAATTTGAGTTTTAAAATTACAGCAACCGATCCCGACGGAGACCCTCTCGTATACAGTGTGGACGTTCTTCCGACCGGGGCATCTTTTACCCAGCAAACATTCGCCTGGACGCCCAATTACAATCAAAGTGGAAAATATACGGTGACTTTCCGCGTCAGTGACGGGTCATTAACCGCTCAGCAGAATGTCATGATCACCGTTGTGAATGTCAAATTGCCGGATTTGATTGTGACGGAACTTTCTGGACCGGCTCGCGGTTTAACCCCGGGTACTATTTCCGTTAGAAACACTATAAAAAATCAGGGGCAGGCCGCTACAGGTGGATTGGTGGCAATTGCCATCTATTTATCCAAGGACCCGGTTATCACAACGAGCGATACCCGGATTTATTCCCGTACGGTGACCAATTTGGTGCCAGGCTCATCCAACACACTTTTATCCCGTATCCCACTTTCTCGGGTGCTGTCTCCGGGAAGATATTATCTCGGCGCTATTGTGGATTATAATAATCAGCGCCTCGAGCAAAATGAAAACAACAATAGTTTGATCGGTAATGCAATTGAAATTACTAAGTAAAGAATCTTTGTGAGCGCAAAAATATTTTTAATTCCCAACCACATCCATGATAGCCAAAATGGTCTTTTGCCCGTTTTTGCTCCCGGTATCGAACACGTGCGGGTTTTCTTTGTTGAGGAAATAAAGTCGGCCCGGCGTTTGCTTAAGAAACTCCATGCGCAAATCCCGATTGATCAATGCGTCTTTTATGATCTTAATGAGCATGTTCCTTTGGAGCAAACCCAAGAGCATTTTAAGCAAGCGGGTGATCGGGATATTGCTATTATTTCTGAAGCGGGGTGCCCGTGTGTGGCTGATCCGGGCGCGGATGTTGTGCTTTTGGCCCATCAAGCGGGCCGAGAAATTATTCCTTTCGTCGGGCCGTCCGCGATTCTTTTGGCGTTAATGGCGTCGGGTTTAAACGGACAAAGTTTTGCCTTTAAGGGTTATTTGCCCAAAGAGAAAACGGAGCGGATCAGAAAAATCAGAGAATTGGAAAAGCGTTCAGCCAATGAAAAGCAAACCCAGATTTTTATGGAAGCCCCTTATCGAAACCAGAATTTATTAGATGATATCCTACAAAATTGCGGCCCGGCGACATGGCTGTGTGTCGCCGCTGATCTGATGAGCGAAACGCAATTTATTAGAACGCACAGTATCCGTGATTGGAAAAACCATAAAATTGACATCCATAAAAGGCCGGCCTTGTTTCTCATTCAATCCCCTTTCTGATAAACCGGATATGATCGCAGAATTCAAAACGGTTTGGGGCCAGCGAAGACATAGTTTTTGAAAAACATGATGCGATGCGGTAAAGATTTTTATTTAAAGGACGGGAAATGACATTTTCTCAGAAGACATTTTTTGCTTGTATTGTCGTTATTGTTTCGACGGTTTCCCTCGCCTCAGCGAAAGAACACATAACTACGTTAAACCTGTCGGAAGCATTGGAAATGGCTTTAACGCGTCATGTGGATGTCCTCGTGGCTGATGAACGCGTTAAGCAGGCTTTAAACCGTATCCAAGAAAAATTTGCGCCGCTTTGGCCGCAATTAAGCGGCACAGTTTCGGATGTCCGCCAGACCCGCGATTTGCGAGCTGCAGGATTTCCTTTGCCCGGAGATCCTCACGTTGGGCCTTTTAATGTTTATGACGCGCGGATTCGTCTGATCCAGACTATTTTTGATCCCAGCGCCATGGCTCGTTTTAAGTCCAGCCAGCAGGGCCATCTGTTGTCTTTGGCTCAGCAAAAAAAGACCCGCGAAGATGTTTTCGTTCTCGTGGCGACACTTTTTCTCGAAGCCAAAAGAGCACAGGACAGTTTTGCCGTCGCGCACATGGCGCTTCATCGGGATAAAAAGGAAATGAGTATAACTTTTTGGCGTTTAAAATCCGGTTTGAGTTCGTCTTTGGATATGAAAAAAGCGCGGGCCCAATACAGCCATTCTTTATATAATTTTGAATTGGCCA
>JANPFV010000023.1:0-21464 GCA_031423615.1 Candidatus Omnitrophota bacterium | reverse complement strand
GCGCCTTGTTCGGCCCGGAGAATTTCATTCTGGGTCATGATCTGCAGAACGCGTGACGTCGGGTCAAACGGTGTACGGTAAATGTCGCAGATCTCCTTCGCCGACGTCAATTGGCCCGGGGCTTTGTGGCTCATATGTTTTAAAGCAATCAGGGCGTATTCGATTTTACGGTTAATTTTTAGCATTTTTTTTTGTTTTCAATTTCATGGGTAATTGGTCAATTTTTGCCGCCACAATAAAATCATTCGTGGTTAAACCTTTGACTTCGTGGGTGCTCAAGTCGATTTGCAAATTCCGGTAACCGGTCAAATGCAGGTCGGGGTGATGATTCTCTGCTTCGGCGATGATTCCGATTTTATTGACGAGTTTGATCGCCGCCAAAAAGTTTTTCATAACGAGGTGTCGCGAAATCATTTTTTCGTCTTGGCTGATTTCCCAGTCAGGGAGTTTTTTTAAAGCTTTGACCGCGGCACTTTTGCTCAGCGGCTTTTCCATGCCGGCGCAGGCTGTGCAGTGAGTTTTCATGAGGCCAACTCCACGGTCAGTTCAGGATTGTATTCATCGCGTAAAAGGTTTTCAATGGCCTTTAATGTCCCCATAGTTGAGCTGGGACAAGACCCGCAGGCTCCCTGATAATTGATGCGCAAAATATTCCCTTCTAAAGCGACCAAATGTAAATCACCGCCATCCATTTGTAGATAAGGACGCACCGTTTTGTTGATAATGGCATCTATCTTGATCAGTTCGGGATCGGTCGGAGTAGGAGCCGTTTTCTTTGCCGGTTCGTCAGTTTCGAAATTGGGATCGTGGGTGGCAATGTTTTCAAGAATGACGGCCTTCACCTTTTCTTCAATGGCGTCCCAATCGGCGCTTCCGTCTTGGGTAACCGTAATATAGTTATCAAAAAAGTATACTTCCGATATGTTGGCAATGGAAAAAATTTTGCGTGCTAAGGGGTTTTTATGGCATTCTTCCGCGTTGCGATAGGTGACGTTCCCGCTGTTTTTGACGGGTGTATTGAGCACAAATTTAAGAGCATTGGGATTGGGCGTCCCTTGGATCATTATCTTGTATTCCATCACGGTTTCCTCCTGAAATAACATTGACTTTTAAGACGATAATCATACCAAAATACATCTTAAAGTCAAGGGCTAATTAAGTTGAATTTTGCCTTATTTAAAGTTTATCACTGTAGGCGCAAGAAGACAATGTGAGATTAAGCAACAACATAATTTTCAATAATGTAATCAGCAAAGGGAAAGGCACAGGTGAAAGCTGGGGAAACGGCATTCAAAACATGAATGCTGTTTTTGTCTCCTTCGACTATAAAATCCTGGACGAGGGTCAAACGGGCCTTGTCTAAGAGTTGGGCCCGAATGCCGGGTTTGGTCCATTCGGTAAAGCCCTGGGGATCAATCGTGTGGACCATGGCGGCGGCTAAACCGATAAAATAATCCTTATTATATTTTTGCATTTCCTCAAAGGCCAGTTCCCTAAATTTAAAGGAATTGGTTAAAAAAAGCCGGCTTTGGTAAAATGAAGTCGAAAGAAATTCGGAAAGATTAAAATGGGTCAAGCCCTGGTAATTTTCTCGCCAAAAAGCTGGAATCGCCGTCGGACCAATTTTAATATCGCCGTTTACCGTTTTGGTATAATGCACACCCAAAAAAGGGTTCTTTAAATTCGGAACCGGGTAAATGTTCATCTTAATGTCGGTTTTATTTTTTGTATATTTTAAATAAAGTCCTTTAAAGGGCATTAGGGTGTATTTATGGCCGAAGCCAAAATCATTTGCCACTTTGTCGGCATACAGACCGCTGCAACTGATGATCTTTTTTCCAATAAAATAACCTTTGGTTGTGATGATGGTGTTTTTGCTGTGGCGAAGATATTGAGTATTAAAAGAAAAATCCACATTGAGATTTTCGAGGTCGTCTTTTAAGCTTTGGCAAACCTGTTTGGGATCAACGCTGGCGGTGTCAGGCGAATAAAGGGCTTTTTGAAAGGTGCGGATGTTGGGTTCCAGATTTTCGGCTTCTCCGGCCGAAATCAGGCGAACATTGGCGCCATTGCGTTTTCCCCGGCGTTCAAGCTCATCGAGCTGAGATAATTCCGCGGCATTTTGGGCTATGACCAGCTTGCCGCATTCGTTCATGGGAATGCCTTTTCTGCGGCAGTATTCCTTCATTTTACGATTGCCTTCGACGGTAAATCTGGCTTTGAGGCTGTCCGCCGTGTAATAAAATCCGGCATGTAAGACTCCGCTGTTGCGCCCCGAGGCGTGATAAGCGCAATTCTCTTCTTTGTCGAGAATGAGAATACTGGCCGAGGGTCGCTTTCCTTTAAGCGAAAGGGCGACACTCAGGCCTATGATGCCGGCGCCAATAATGATATAGTCGTATTCGTTTTTCATTTTTTCTATAATAAAGTATTAGACAGGCTTTGCAACTAAATTTAAGAATGATTGACGACGGAGATTTCTTTGGGTTAGAATATAAAAAAACAAAAAGGAAAAATGATGACCAAACCTCAGATTGCCCAAAAAACGCCGTTTGTCATTGAAGTGCAGCCCGGCACCTATGCCTGGTGTGCGTGCGGCGCATCGCACAATCAGCCTTATTGCGACGGATCGCACCGCGGTACGGGGATGCAACCTATCGTTGTGAAGTTTGATGAGAAAAAGAAAATCGCGTGGTGCGGCTGTAAGCAAAGTGTGAACAAACCCTTTTGCGACGGCAGCCATAAAAAATTATAATCATGCCAGAAGAAAAATTTTTTCATCCTTATACCGTTGAAGTCGCAGCTCGTCGCTATTCATGGTGCACATGCGGCATGTCAAAAAAACAGCCGTTTTGCGACGGGAATCATGAATCAACCGGAATGCTTCCAAGAGTTGTCACTTTTACAGAAAAGCAAACCGTTGTTTTCTGCGGTTGTAAAGCTACGTCCACTCCCCCCTTTTGCGACGGCAGCCATAAACATTTTAATAAATCGTAAAGATTTACAAGTCAGAGACTCGACTGGGAAACTCGCTGGAGATGTACCTTCTTCGAACCTTAATAAATAAATTATTTTTCTAGAACGTAAATCCCTATATGGGCGAAAAGATTCGGCATCAAGGAAATTTCCTTTTCAGTGTCGATGGCCCGCTCGTTGCAGATTTTGATAGAGTTGACCTTGCAGAATTTTTTAAAGTCTTTGAGTGAAAAAAAACGCAAGTTGGGTGTGTCGTACCACTCATAAGGCAACTCCTTGGTCACGGGTACGCGTCCACGAAAAAAAATTTGAAACCGTGCCAGGATATGGCAAAAGTTAGGGATCCCCACGACGACTTTTTTCCCGACGCGTAAAGCTTCGAGTATGGCTTTTTGCGGATTGAGCATCTGCTGTAAACTTTCATTGAGAATCACATAATCGAACCGTTTGTCCGCGTATTCACTCAGACCCGAATCAATGTCCCCGTGGGAAACGGTGAGGCCTTTGGCAATGCAGGCATAAATCGCTTTTTCATCGATTTCAATTCCGGTTCCTTTACAATTCTTGTGTTGGATCAATAAAGATAAAAGCTCTCCGTCGCCGCAGCCGAGATCCAGGACTTGGGAATTTTGCGCAATAAGATCGACGATGACGCGGTAGTCTAAACGAATCGTTTGTTCATTCATGATTGGCATAAGTTTTTAAGGTTCTTTTTCCATACGGGCTAAAAAGTGTTTAATCAGATGCGATTGGCCGTCAATTTCGACGAGAAAGGCATCATGGCCATAATTGGTATTGATCTCAACATAGGATACGTCCAAACCGCCCAGTTTCAAAGCTTTGACAAATTCTTTGCTTTGATAAGCTGGATAAAGCCAGTCCGATGTAAAGGCCACAACCAGAAAGTGCGACGTGGTATTTTTGAAAACGGAATTCAAATTTCCCTCTTCCGCGAGGTCGAAATAATCCAAGGCCTTAGTCAGGTACAAATAAGAATTGGCGTCAAAGCGCTGCACAAAGCTATCGCCACGGTACTTCAGATAATTTTCAACTTCAAAGTCCGTCGAGAAATCATAACCGACTTTCTCCTTGCCGATCAATTTACGACCGAATTTTTCATCCATGGATTTTTCGCTCATGTAGGTGATGTGTCCGATCATGCGCGACAGGGCCATGCCGCGTGCGGGAACAGTCTTTCCATAATAGTCTCCCCCCTGCCAATCCGGGTCGGACATAATAGCTTGGCGGCAAACTTCGTGTAAAGCGATCTGCTGCGCCGTATGACGGTGGTTTGTCGCAACGGCAATGACCGACTTGACCATTTCCGGATACATCGTCGCCCATTTGAGCGCTTGCAATCCGCCCATGGAGCCACCGCAGACGGAAAGCAATTTCGCAATACCCAGGTGTTGAATAAGAATGTGTTGAGCCACCACCATGTCATCAATGGTTACAACAGGAAAACTCAAACCATAGGGTTGGCCGGTTTTAGGATTGACCGTCGCCGGCCCCGTCGATCCTTTACAGCTACCCAGGCAATTGGAAGAAATGATAAAATATTTTTCGGTATCAAATGATTTTCCGGGGCCGATCATGTCGTCCCACCAGCCGGGCTTTTTGGCATCTTTTTGGAAGCCTGCTGCGTGCGCGTCTCCTGTTAAGGCATGAAAAATAAGAATGGCATTCGATTTATCGGCATTCAATTGGCCATATGTTTCATAAGCAATCGTCACCGGCCCTAGCTTGATCCCACTTTTGAGGGGCAGCTCGTGTTCTATTTTAAAATATTGGGTATCGACGATACCTAAAGATTTTTCGGACATATTAGCCTTCGGCGTACGTGAACATCGCTTGGATCGTTTTGTATGCGCGGTCGCGGACTTTGGGATCAAGGACCACGCGGTCGCGGTCGGTCGGGTGTTTTAAAACGCGTAAAATATCTTGAAGCGTATTGGATTTCATATATTTGCACAAAGTGCACGATCCTACGAGTTTTTTATTGGGAAATTCAACTTCCAATCGTGACGATAGTCCACACTCTGTGAGCATGAGAAATTCTTTGGCTTCGGTTTTCTTCATGTAGGTAAGCATCTGTGCGGTGGAACCTACAAAGTCCGAATTTGCGACGACCGCCGGAGAGCATTCCGGATGGCTCACAACCTTGGCGTGGGGGTATTCGAGGCGGATTTTGTGGATTTGTTCTTCCGTATATTCTTCATGAACGTAACAGGTGCCGTTAAAATATCGGATGTCCTTTTTTACGCCCCGCGTCTTCATTTCGTTGACGAGATTTTGTCCCATCAATTTGTCCGGCAGAAAATAAATTTTATCATTGGGAAATCGTTCCACAATATCGTAAACATTGGCTGACGTGACACAGACGTCGCATTCGGCTTTCACTTCCGCCGTCGTATTGATGTAACACACAAAAGTATAATCAGGAAATTCCTTGCGCAATTGCCGCACCTGCTGGGCGTTAATGGCATCGGCTAATGTGCAGCCGTCTAAAAGGCCGGGGACCAAAACTTCCTTTTCCGGATTTAAAATCTGGGCGGTATCACCCATAAAACGTACGGCGGCGAAAATTATTTTTTTTGCACTGGTAGCCATCGCATCTTTACTCAAAGCATAGGAATCACCGACGAAATCCGCCACGCCATAAACAATTTCCGGGGAAACATACGAATGGGCCAGAATCACCGCGTTTTGTTTTTGTTTAAGGTCATTGATTTCGTTGATCAGAGGTATAAGTTCCTGGCATTTTTTAAGGCTGTAAATGCAAACGGTCCCCCCGACTTTGACATGGCCTAAAGTCTGATAGAGCTCCTCGGGAGTGATGGGTTTTTTGCTTGTCATGGAAGAAGCAATATAGCGTATTTGGTGCGGAAAATCAAGCAACGCGGGAGAAGCGGATGGCGAAAGTGGAATTCTTAATGAACTCCCGAGGTGATTTCCTGTGGTCTTGCGGGAAGCAAATCGGCTTTCAAAGCATGCGGGGATGCGGATACGATCTGGACATCCAAGAATTGTCCTCGAGAATATTCTCCTTTCGGCAAAAGGACAAGATGCCCGGCATCGGTGCGGCCGATGAATTCGCCTTCCAATTTACCGTTACCCGGTTCGAGCAGAAGGGTGAAGATTTTGCCGACGTGGGAAAGGTTTTTTCGATAAGTGATTTCCTTCTGAATATCTTGCAGGTGCATAATGCGGATCTTCTTGTCTTCATCGGAAACATCATCGGGAAAACGCTTGGACGCAACGGTATTCTTGCGCTGCGAATATTTAAAAATAAAAGCCGCGTCGAATTGAACTTCTTCGACGACCTTGACCGTGTCTTCAAATTCCTGGGCGGTCTCAGTGGGGAATCCTACAATAATGTCGGTGGAAAGAAAAATGTCCGGACAGATTTCGCGGGTCTTGGCGGCGATATTTAGAAATTCTTCTTTGGTATAGGTGCGGTTCATTTTATCCAGCACGCGGCTGTTGCCCGCTTGTAACGGCAGGTGAATGTGTTTGCAAACCTTTGGATTTTGGGCAACCACCCGGATTAATTTTTCCGGGAAATCTTTGGGATGCGGAGAAGTGAAGCGGATGCGTTCGATTCCTTTGATCTCGCTTACGGCTTGCATCAAATCAGCAAAATCTTTTCCGTCGTGCTTGTAGGAATTGACGTTTTGTCCCAAGAGGGTCACTTGTTTAAAACCTTCGGACGCCACCCGGCGGACTTCTTCAAGAACGTTCTCTACTGAACGGCTGCGTTCGCGCCCGCGGGTGTAAGGAACGACACAGAATGTGCAGAAATTATCACATCCACGCATGACGGAGATCCAGGCGTTGACGCCTTTTTTGTGGTCGGGATAAATGTCGGAATATGTTTCGAATTCGGATAACGTCACGTCGAACGGTTTTTCACCGTGCAATCCGCTTTGACGGATCAAGTCGCCTAAACGCTTGTAGCTGTCCGGCCCGGCGATAAAATCGATGTCTAAACTTTCATTCTCGAGCAACTCTTGACGCAAATTGGTCGCCATACAGCCTAAGATGCCGATTGTGACGGGCTTGCCTTCCCTTTTGTGGCGGATTTCATGAACGCGGCCGTAGACCTTGCGGTGCGCATTTTCGCGAATAGCGCAGGTGTTGAGCATGACAACGTCAGCGGCAAGCTCGTCAGTGACAAACTCAAATTCCTCCTTAGCGAGAACGGCACGAATAATCTCCGTGTCGGCCTCGTTCATTTGGCAGCCGTAGGTTTCAAGAAAGATTGTTTGTTTTGATTTAGTGATCATGATTGTTTTGCTCTGTCCCCATAAAGGCGCCACTGGACTTGCCCTATTACCTTTTTTATTTCTTTACCACGATTCCGCCCAATAAATGATACTACTCCTCGACTTACTTATAGCAATACCATAATTCTTTCCATGATTCTTTTGTGACTCGGCCATTGGATTAAGGACCATAATTTCATAATCATTGGGAAATTCGACAAATGTCGTATCGCCATTAGGAATACTCTGCGCTTTAAATTTTTCATACAATTGAATGATTTCTGCTTTTGGTAATGAATATTTTAGACGAAGATCTGTGCCACCTTGCAAGAATCCCGGTATATATGAAAACTGAGTGCCAACGGCGTTTTTAGGAATGGATATCGGGAAATGTCCAACTGGTAAATATGGGGAGCATTTCTTTCTGATTTCTTGATATCTTGCCCCCCTGGTGACTTTAGCGGTTGCTTGTCCAAAGACTTCCATGCTAAGTATCATTACCGCAGAGACAATAAACGTAATAGCGATTATGGCAATCAGAAAAATATCCCAAGCCCGATGGTTAAGCTCAGTTTTTAAATAATATTTTATAAAACATAATACTGCAGGTAAGAAGATTAAAAAAGAAATAGGGGTAATAGATATTTCGAGATACCACCACCGCGCTAGTTCAAGAGCGGCAAAGAAAAATAACACCAATCCAATTTTTAGAGAATCTGTTTTCATAGAATTTCGAAATGTTTTACTCGGTTCAACTTTTCTAAAAATTTTCTCAAAGTCCTCAAATAGTGACCCCATCGGTCAGCCGTAGGTCTCGACGAAGATGGTTTGTTTGGGTTTAGTGATCATAATTATTTTAAAACGATCGGAATATCATTAATCGATATTTCACCTATCCAGATTGTCTTTGGATCTTCTTTAATCCAGTTGGCAACATCCGACAATGCTTTCTCGACCATTTCTTCATTTAACGCCAGCGTATAATCAATTGTGTAATTGCCAGGCTTTAAATCTGCTTGCACGGAACTGGTATTAAAAACATAAATGTTATGGTCGGGATTTACACCATATCCATAATCATACACATCAAATTCAATAGTCTCGGTAGGCTTTATGGTTACAACTTCAATCTCCTGGGGGCCGCTGCGCGTCACTACTTTCCTTTGAATTTTTGAACCGTTTGAATCTGTTATCAAGAATTTACCCGCATTATAGATAGACTTTAAAAATTTTATGGATTCCTTGGAATCATTTCGCAATAATATTTTGGGATGAATAACTTTTGCATATGAGTCCGAATCATCATAGTTAAAAGTTAGCTTTATTGATAAACCATTATTTGGTTTTGACCAGGCTGACGACCCGGTAATTACAATTTCGTGGTTAGTTGCTGGCCATGCTGTAAATGCAGTAAAACCGTTTAAAACCAGAAAAATAACCCATAATGATTTTTTCATAAGTTCCTCAATTTGTTCAGATGTAAACTTTTTTTAGAAATTGCCCAAAGTCCTCAAATAGTACACCCATCTGACAGCCGTAGGTCTCGATAAAGATTGTCTATTTTGGTTTGTTAATCATATTTAACTATTCTTTTTAAGTTGAGCAATTAGTGTTTGACGATTCAGCTTCATTTTTTCTGAAAAGATTTCTCCAAGAGATTCTAATTCATCGATGATTTGTGCCACTTCCTTTTTCTTATCAATCGAGCACTGACGACCTAAGACATTCCCGATCATTGCATCATACTGTTTCTTAAGGTCAAGGCGTCTTACGTTCAGCTTTACGACATGAAAAACACCGTTTGGGTTGAGAATCTATCCAGAATTGCCTTTCTTCATACCAAAATTTTTGTTCATTCGCAGAAAAGTCAAAATCTTTTTTGCAATCACAGCACATAAATACAGCATCAATGTACCAATGCCGTGGACAAACACTATAGTTTTGTTTTGAGATGTCCGCCCGAATGGCTGAATCATAGTTAATTTGGCGAGCTCTAAAAAATAAGTGCGAGGGCATTTCTTTAGGATTGTTTTCTCCAAAATTCATAACATTCTCTTTTTGTTTGGTTTCCTAATTTAATAAATTTTTTTTAAAAATTTTGTTAAAGTTCTCAAATAGTAACCCCAGCGGTCAGCCGTAGGTCTCAATAAAGATGGTTTGTTTAGCTTGTTGAATCATTTTATTTTTGTGCCTGTTCTCTTTTCTCTTTCTTTATTCTATCCAAGTGCCATTGTTGGTCAATTTCCAACAGCCAGCGATTTTTTCTAACGTAAAAGCTTCACCACTCCCACCGGCAGGGGTGCTCGTCATGACATTGATCTTAACGTCATCATCATCTGGGTTAACCTGTTTCATTCGTATTGATCGGAATTGGGATTGATCGCCAACAGGCTCTTCGATGTCGTTCGGGTGGGTAGCTCTTTCTACCGAGACAATTTTATTCTTTGCTATGTGTTCCAGCGCCTCAAGAATCACTTTTAATTCTTCTTTTGATAACGAAGTACTTACTCGTAAATCATATTCTAAAAATCGGAATTTGTGCCTCTTAAGCTGGTAATAGAGGGGGATATCTCGTTCATCAAAAGGTTTTTCTGAAATCTCGAAGCCGGAGACTTGTTCATAATCTAGAAATTTCCACTTACCATCTTTTTTTTTAAAAAATATGTATGTTTCCAAGCTTTTATAGGTTGGGTTCTTCGTTTTACTCCATAAGACTAATCTTGCATAGAGGTCATTCGATTTTATATCCACAATATCTTGTTCATTCAAGTCTTTTAGATCAATTGCACCTTTCCAATGTTCGCTACATAATTTATCTTTGGAAAGTTTCAATTCTTCTTGTTTAAGTTTTCGATGCCGTTGCTGTATTTTGTCGTCTGACACAATTTTTAGAAATGTGTCCATATCTTGATTGGCACAAACTTCGCTGTACCGCACTGCAATATCAAACAGCTCTTCTCGGGCAGGTGCGCTTTGGCCCTCTTTAGGATTTAATTCCAACGCATCCGTATGGCGTGGATTACATGGTATATCAATAGAAGGGCTTCTAAACGACGCTGCCATATATTCCGACGCATTTCGAATACGCTCTTTGAGTTGGTACTGGTTATACCAATAGATTAGAGAAATGCTTAACGCTATAAAGCCAAGAGTAATTACGAAATTTTTTGATAATTTAATCATCTCATTTTCCTGTAAAAAAATTTTGATAAATAGGGACAGTGTGGTTGTTTTATTTATTATAAATTATTTCCAGGAAATCTCCCAAAGTCCTCAAATAGTGACCCCATCGGCCAGCCGTAGGTTTCGACGAAAATTGTTTTTGGTAAAGTTTTGTCTATCATAATGTTATGAAAAGTCGGTTTCGTTCAACGGTTACGAATTTTAGATGAACGAGGATGATTTATTGCTTGTCCATAGCTTGTATTGATATTTTTTATCTTCATTCTATTTGTTCAAATATTTTAGGCGCAATGCTTTTCTTAGTTGAAATTCTGCAGGATTCTCCACGATTTTTTCTCTCCAGGATGCCTTATACTCGACGATCTCAAACGACTTCAACCAATGAGACCTTTTCAATTTCCATTTCATTGGCCGATGACTTTTTCGACATGCGTTGCTCAACAATTTCTTGAAGTTTATATCGCAAAACTTGCAAATATCGGTGTCCCTGGATACGATTGCCCCTAAAAGGTGACTGGCACTTTTTATTTTTACCAGAGCTACTTAATAGAATTGTTTTCTCAACTTCCGTTTCTTTCTTAAATAGTTTTTTGGAATATTCCTTGAGGTGTCGGGTTCACTCGCCTTTTATTTAAATGCAAAACGAGTATTGACGATCAGCATTTTCTTCCATTTTGTATACGCTTTTTTATCGAAAGTTTCGCGCAAATTAAATTTAACGAATTCTAAGTAATCATCCATCGAAAGGATTTTTGCTTTTGATACGGCTGATTTGATGATCGGTAGGTTGAGTTTTTTCATTTTAGCGCCTCCAGTATTTTTTGATACAGATCGGCTGTCCCATATTTTAAACAAACTTCTTTGAATTTCTTGTCTTTAATATCGATTTGATTAATTCTGATTAAATTAATAATGTCTGGAAAGTCTTTCATCAGTCGAATTTTGGTATTAAATTTAATGGAATGCAGTTTTAAGGCAATCAAATGGTATAGAGATGGAACAATAAGTTTCTGACGGGCAATCGTGATTTCCTTGCCTTCATCTTTAATCTTTTTCAGCGTTTCTTGATCGACAAACATAAAATCCACATCTAAAAGTGATAAACGGCTGCTTTGCAGTTGGACAAAATTTTCCTGAAGTAGAGCTTTCTTGTATCCAGCTTTTTCCAGGAGGCCAGCTATTTTATCAAAGTCTTCTTTTGTGATTAAGAAGTCCACATCTGCCGTTTGGCGGGTTACGCGGTAATAATTTATGGCGAAGCCACCGATTAACACACACGACACCCCCTCTTCATGTGTTAAATCAGAAATAAGATGAAAAATCGAACTCGCCTTCATGATAAGTCCTTTACTTATAAATTTTTTCGAAAAACTCCCCCAAAGTCCTCAAATAGTAATCCCATCGATCATCCGTAGGTCTCCACAAAAATTCTTTTTGGTAATATATTATTTATCATAAGCTTTTGCAAAGTCATATTCGTTCAACGGTTAAAATTTTAGATGAATGAGTACGATTTTTATCTACAGAGCTATTTAGGAATCTGATTAAGGTAGTCATCCATTTTTTTGACGCCATCGTAATCTTTTGTTTCAATAAATAATTCTTTCGCTGTTATTAAGTTTTCTTTTGCTTCCTCGAATTTGTTTGAGGCAAAATAAATCATTCCTAATAAGGCATAGGCATTAGCGGCCTTAGGATCAATTTCAATTGCTTTTTGTAAATAAGGGAATGCTTTATCACTATCTCCTAATGAAGCATATAAATAAGCAAGATTATTATACGCTTTTGGAAAGTTAGGCCCGAGCTCTATGCTTTTTTGATAAGAAGCAATTGCTTCCTGTAATTTTCCTAGATTTTCATAAACCAGGCCTAAATTAGAATACGCTTCTGCAAATGAAGGATCCCGTTCAAGTGCTTTATTAAAATTTGTCAAAGCTGATTCCTGATTTCCGAAAACCCTTTCGTCGATATAGCCCAAACTATTATATGCATCTGGATACTGTGGATTAACCTTTATTGCTTTTCGGTACTGTTGCTGTGCCTCGCTGATTCTTCCAAGAGAATAATAGATAACACCTAAGTCATGATATGCTTCAGCATAATGCGGATTTAATTTTATGGCCGTATTCAATACGTTTATTCCTTTTTCATCTTGTCCATTAATGATGTAGGACAATGCTTTAAATAAACTTTTTGCATAAATGGCATCGATGTTTTTTATATCTATGTCATGAATCGTTTGCAAGGCTTTTAGCGTCACGCGATTTGTTTTATCTCTCTCAAGTATTTTTTGAAAAACATGCGTAGCCTCATCAAATTTTCCTTCTGCTGCCAAAGCCACACCCTGCTTATACAGAGTATTTATCTCATCCAGGGTGGCAAAAACAATATTTTGTAAAGAAACAAAAATTGCTATTAAAAAGACCAATTGTAAGAAATATTTTTTATTCATTAGAGTGGTATAAAATTAATTATGATAAATATCTTTTAGGAACTTTCCCAAAGTCCTCAAATAGTAACCCCAGCGGTCAGTATTAATTTAATTTATTAATCAAGTTTACCACCAAAGCCGAAATAATATCTTTTTCCTTTGGTTGGCTTTCAGCAATCATGAGTGTAATGGCCACCAAGGCATTGTCGGCGATACGCTTACTTCCGTCAGCTTTATAAAGAATTTTATTGCGGTCTAGGAACCAGACGAACAATGCTGCAGCAATTCGCTTATTCCCATCTGAAAACGAATGGTTCTTGACTACTAAATATAAAAGATTGGCTGCTTTCTCTTCAATACTTGGGTAAAGGTCTTTCCCGTCAAATGTTTGATAAATTGCCCCTAAAGAACTTTTGAATGATTCATCCTTCTCATGTCCAAATAAACTGCTGCCGCCGAACTTCTGGCGCATTTGTTGGATGAGACGCTGACCTTCTTCATAGGTTAAATGATACGATTTTTTCGCCGTGGCTGATTTGATTTCAATACGGCCATGGTCATAATCATCGAGAACATCTAAGCCATAGCTGTAATCACGAATGACTGCAAATAAACCTGTGGCTTCATCGCTGGTCAAAGCTTTGCGTTGACTTAAATCAGCAAGCATTGTCACGGCATTTTGCAGAGTCTTTAAACTTGCCGTATGTACTTTTAGCCGTTTATCATTAATGGTGTAGCCTTGAATCAAATGTTGTTTTAATACATTTGTCGCCCAGATACGAAATTGGGTCGCACGAATAGAATTTACCCTATACCCAATAGAAATAATGGCATCTAAATTATAATATTGAGTTTTATAGACTTTGCCATCAGCGGCAGTATGTTCCAAAATGGAACATACTGATTTGGGGCTCAACTCTTTATTTTTGAATATATTAAGTAAATGTTTAGTGATGCCAGGGCGCTTAGTTCCAAAAAGGACAGCGATTTGAGCTTGGGTAAGCCACACGGTTTCACTTTTGAAATGAACTTCGACGGTTATTTGGGAACCTTGAGGACGAAAAACGACGATATTTTGTTTGTTTTTTTGAGGTGTCTTCATACTTGCCCCTTTCTATTTGTCACTTTAGGGGCGTTGTGACTTGTAAATATAATTATTTTATTTAGCGTAAAACCTATTCATGTGTTAAATCAGAAATAAGATGAAAAACCTCACTCGCTTTTATAGTAAGTCCTTTACCGATAAATTCTTTCCAAAAACTTCCCCAAAGTCCTCAAACTGTCCCCTGTCCCTTTCAACCTAATTATTTAATGCGGCTTAATGTCTTTGGGTAAACATCTCGGCGGTGGCCGATTTTCAATACAATAATCTTCTCGCCATCAATACGGTAAATAACCCTATAATCCCCCACCCGTAATTTCCGATGGCCATGCAAACTCTTTCGCAATGGCAATCCGTAATTGATAGGATCACCTAAAAGCCGTGACTCGATAGCCTTTTGAATACGTTTTTTAATATTAACGGGGATGTTTGCTAAATCATTCGGAATTTCGTGGTGATAAACGACCTCGTACTTCATTATCCCTCCCTACGGGAGCCTTCCGGCCAAACCTCTTTATGGGAAAGAGATTTTTTCTGTGAAAAAGATGTTTCTCGTTTTTGTGCAATTTTATGCCACTGGCCGTCTTCATAAGTTTCCAGTGCTTCTTTGATCAGATCGCGAGCAGCGGTCGACAAAGAGACCCCTTGAGCTTTTGCCAACTGATGTATCCCCTTCATGATGGCTGGGTCTAAAACAACATTCAATCTTGGGTTTTGAGTAACCATAAATTTTATCCTCCTGAATAAAGTGTATCACAAGTGATGCACTGCGACAAAAAAAATTTATCACGAATGAGGACGAGGCTCAATTAATAAATTTTATTAAAAAACTCCCCCAAAGTCCTCAAATACTGCACCCAACGGTCAGCCGTAGGTCTCGACGCAGATAGATTGTTTAGGTTTGTTTATCATTTGATTGAATTGGGTTCTTTTGACTTCCCTCATTAGGGGGAAATGTTCTAATTTCTTTTTAAACTTCCTTACTTAAAATTATCGAGACTGTTTTTCATCAACCCCATGCCCGGCAGGAAGTTTTTCTAGAAGTGTCCCCTTCCCTTTTGCCCGCCAATTATACAATTAACCGTCTAAAAAGTAAAATGCCGTATTTTAACGGCATGTAGACCCGAACTCCGAATTAGAACGGCCCTAACAAACTTTTTAAGCAAAAATTGGGTTATATGACTTTTCAGGAGTTGTTTTCCGAGAATTACTTCACAAGTGCCCTGTTTGATCGCCGCATTTGCTTCATGCGCATCAAAGACATGTTTTTATTCACAGCCTCTCTGCCGAGCCTTTATTTTTTCTCTAGTCTTCAGATTTCTTAATCGTTACGTACTTGCCAGTGCGACCTGACAGCGCCTGAATCGTGCAAAGACTTCATCCGTCACGTTAATGATCCGGCAATAAAACCGCCGACCGCTCTTAACGATCTTCCCACACACATTAATAAACTGGTAACGAACCGTCTTTATTGTCCATTGCACAGCGTCGGAGCTAATGAGTTTCATATGCACAAAAACAGAGAACCGTTCGATCATTCATATTAATATAGGCCTGTGAAGGACCGCATACTAATTCTAAATCTACAACCCAATCAAATTTACCAAAATCAGACTCGATGCGATACACTTGATCAGAAGAAATATCTTCAACAGCTTGCACACTCTCACATTTTTTAACTCCGCAAGATTTCTGGGCCACTTGACAAGCCTGTTTTTTATCAAAAGGAATATTTATATTCTCTATCTCCACATCTCCCTTAGGGTTTTCTTTGTTATCTTGATAAACATGAAAAGTTTTTGTCAGTTTAGTGTAAAACCGGTAGGCTGCGGGAAAATCTTTTGGTTTTAGGGGCCCACGAACGTGGAATTCATCGGAGCCAAAGCGTTTCTTTGGGGTTTCCTTTGGGTACAACTGAATTAAAATTTCTCTTTTGAGTTCTTGCCCGGCAACTGTCTCGGCCAGTCTTTGAAAATCATCATTGGAAAAACTTATAAATCCAGGAGGGATAAAAATTCCAATAGGTATTTCCAACACATTTGTTTTAAGATAATTTAAATAATTTCGATAGGGCACTATGGACTTGTTTAACCAATCGACAGCATCTTTGATGTCAACAAAGCGGTCTGCGGGCTGGCCTAATTTTTCCAACAAAGGTTTGATTTTCTCCAAAGATCCCATAAAGTCACCCGTTTGAAAATAGGAATCTCCATGAAAGTAAATGTTGCGGGTTGCCTCCTCAGCATATTTTTTAATTTCCGGATCCGGGTCAGATAAGAGTTCTTTGAAAGTTGTGATCGATGGATCGACAAAGTTTTTAGCTAAAGCCATCATCGCTCGCCCTCGAACTTCTTTGTCCGCATGACTATCTTTTGCGATCGTGATCAAGCGAGGAGTCAATTGATCATTAGGAAACAAGATTGCGGCGCTTGTCCCTGCCGCCCAAGATGGCTTATTCTCCGGCTCGAGGGATTTAACTATAATAGGGTAAACCTTCTGGTGAATGATATTGATCAAATTTAATTGTTTTATAATTTCATCCGTCAATCTGCGGTCCCTCGCTGACTTCACATAAACATCAGTATCCAGATCGGATATAACCCAATTCAATTGTTCTACAACATCATCGGTCAAACCGCGGTCCATCGCTGTTTTCACCAGTTCATCTACGACAGATTCGTTAGGAAAATGTTTGCTTAAAGCATCATTTAAGGACCAGGCAAAATTCATGATCATTTTTTTGTCATATAAAGCATCGATAACGATGGGAAGAGTTCTGGGGTCATGTGTGTGCATGAATTTTCGGACAATAACCGCCTTTCGATCCGGCCCGGATTTGAAATATTCCTCCGACAGGTTTTTAATGAATGCCGTTAGCTCATCGGAAGTTTGCTCTTCTACTAAAATTTTGATCGGTTGTGAAAAAATGACTACAGGCGAATTACTCACGAGATGATAAATCCCTGTGATCTCATATTGGCCGGGTTCGCTGATATCCGCCAATTTGTGAAGAGGAAAGACTCTTTTAAGTGAAGAACCAGGCAATAACTCACCTTGGTCAATCTTTTCGTTACCAAAATCGGTTGCTATACCTAAACTCACAGGCATTGCTTCACCTGCTTTATTTTTTACGACCGCATCAAATACGAGCTGGAGATAAGGCGATATATCAAGGTTGTATTTATAGACGGTGGTACTGCCATTGTATATCTCAAATTCGATGGAGATATTATCGCCAAACTTAAAATGTTCTCCCAGAGCGCGAATATTCAAGGTCATCCCATCCGCGGAAGGTTCATGATAGCTAGTGTCTTCTTTTGCTAACGGCGAGTCTGCCGCGTTAAGAGCGTCTTGGTTTATAATGTCTTTTTGACCCGTTTCCTTAATGACATCTGGGAAATCTTCCGGCTTAAGAGGACGGCCTGGTTTCCTATTATCGGTATAAGCTGAATTGATGGCGAATTTTACATGTTCACCGGTTTTGGGATCAGAATTTTTCAATAAATCCTGGAGAGCTTTAACAGCGTCAGCATTTCCATTGTACGCCAATGCTTCTATTGCGACCTTCCGCAGTTCTTTGTGCAAATGAGAATCTTTTGCGAGTGCAATCAGGCGGGAAACAAATTGGTCATCGGGGAAGTCCATCGCAGCGACTGCGCCGCTAAACCAAGTTCCCGGATCATTTGGTTCAAGCGATTTTGCGATGATCGGGACAATCTTCTCGCGGCTGATTTGCCAGTTTTGCAGCAAAGATAACATGCCAAATGATAAACCGCGCCCGTTACCTGCTTTGAGCACAGCAGCAATGCTAGCTTCGCGAGGTAAATAATTAGCTAAAGCTTCACCTGCATACACCCACATGCTTCCCCCATAATACAATGCTTCCACCATGACAGGAATAACACGCGGATCACGAGAGTACATGAACTGTTGTAATAATATTTCCTTCTGAGACTTCCTCGACTTAGCATAATTTTCTTTAAAACTTTTAATATAGACATCCATCTGCTCGGGAGTGCGTTGTTCTACGTTGACCATTATTGGCTTTGAACGAATCATAGCGGGGCCAGCATCTTCCGGATGATAAGTCCCGACGATTTCATAGCGGCCCGATTCGGCGATTGTTACAAAATGGTTGAGTACAAAAGATTTTTTGAATGATTCCCCCGGTAGTAACTTCCCGGGGTGGGTCGTGTCACTGCCGATGTAGTCAATTTTCTTTAAAGAATTGGGCATGGGTTGGCCTCGACTATCTTTTACCATCAATTCATACATTCTGGTGGGATAGGGATAAGCAAACGCATTGACATTGTATCGATAATTTTTCGTACTTCCGTTATGGATTTCAAATTCAATAATGATTTCCTCACCCACCATGGCGGGATGACTCAAGCATTTGATGCTGACGGACAGTCCTTCCGGTGGTGGAAATTCATAAGGCGGCGGCTTGGGTCGTTCGCGAGATTCTGCGGTTGCAAGCGCATCTTGACTTAGAACTCCTCTCTTAACTATTTCCGCACGGATTAATTTGTACATTTCTTCTTCATAAATTTTCTCTCGGGGTTTCGTATAAATATTGTTATAAAAAATGGTGTCATCAAAAGGTAATCTTAAGATCGCGGCCATGGCTTTTAAGGAACTCAATCTAAACGAATGATAATCAGCGCTTCTGTCTTTTATCAGCTCAGGCTTTTGATTACGGATGTCCATATAAAATGAATAAATCAGCGGCAAATCCTCAGTATTGTCAGGAATGCCCAAAAGAAGCAGAAAATTTCCCCTTAAAAATTCGCTCATATTGGGATTCTTGCACTTCGCGATAAGACGAAATATCGGTAATAATGTCGCGTTATTTTTATTGTCTTCATCAATAAGGAAAAAATCTTCTTCCACCGGGGACCCTATAAAATGAATTTCCTGCGTAGCGGTCGAAATGAAATGATCGACGTCGTCGAGCACTATTGATAAATACTTAGGATCTTTCGTGGCATGCAGAAGCCCCGCAACAGCGGCTCTTCTCAAAGACAAATCCGGTGAATCAACAAAAGGAATTAATGCCTCAGACTCATTAGCCGTTAATAGTGGCGCTACCATATTGACGATTTGCAATTGTTCCTGTGAAGATTTGGCATTTGCCAATGCCCCCAGCAATGTCTTAGTCACGAATTTCTTAGCCGATAGAAGATCAGGGATTTTTTCAAAATTCTTTTGCAGGGCGGGAAGAACGGCGTTAAGCCAATAAAAATCATCCTGCTGGTATCCCATGATCAATATGCAAACCGTCCCCACCCGATAGGGAATCGCCGGATCAAACAGCGGGTTATCAAAGGTGGGGTATTTAATTTTAAGCGTTTTTGCCGTGAGATCTTGTTGGCCCCAGAGGACTTGGTCAATCTTGATACGAAATGTGTTTTGGGCCTGTCCAATAAAAAACCCCGATGTGTTTTGCGGATCGACATTGATTTCTACAATTTCTCCGACGATAATGGCTTCCGGCGGATGCTTTGCAGAAAGGTAATAATCTAGTCTTAATGCGGAGAAAACGTTAGGAGGATATAAAAGATACAAGAACGTCAATGCTGCGAGGGCCGCAATGCGTAATTTAATCATGGTTTCTTCCATCCTTGCGGGGCGCACTCCATAAAAACTGGAAACTGGGACACATTAGGTTTTTCGAAAAGTCAATGTGTCCAGTTTTTCCGTTACCTTATTGCGCTGACTTTAGCCATGCTTCTATCTTTGCGCGCAGATCCGGCCAATAATTCGATGGCAAGTCCTTTCCCTTGGGTGCTACTACGCTGACGCGGACAACGCCTTCTTTATCCAATAATTGACCTCCGATAACCATTTTGTATGTCATTTGAAAAAGGTCGGGAGAATGCGTCCAGGACGGTGCTGCAACCACCAGCTCATGCTTGTCATCGCGAAGATTGTATCTGCGCGCCCACGAAGCCGCGTCGGCAGGCGTCACCGGCTTTGTTTCATCATTGAACAAAAGAACATCGACATTTATAACACGGGAATCGGTCCACATTAAATCTCGAACGCGGGCCATATTTTGACAAGCTGGACAATTCATCCCTCGGTAGTGTATGACAACATAATATCCTCTCAATTCACTCATTTTTAAAATACTGCCGTCCGGTTTTACAAACGGGATATCCGGGTAGGTTTCATTAGGATTCGGGGGCCAGGAGTAGGAACGGTCGGCGACTTTTGCTTGGTCGGCAAAGGCAAAGGTTTCAAACGCTGATACCGTTACGCTGATGATTATGGCGATTAATGCGGAGTGTATGATTCTTTTAGTGATCATGATCTTATTCTGAATATTTCCGGAGGTGCTGATTATATTTTACTTCTGTTAAATGGAAAAGAACACAGACACATTGACTTTAGCTGCCGTATTTCTAGGAAAACTTAATGAGACCCGGTTTTTTTAAAGTAGGGTCTGTCCCTACTTTCTGGTGTTTAGGGAGCTCGGCAATAGTTAAGCGGATTGCACGTCCAATAAACTCCATTTAGGCAATAAGCCGTTGTTTTCCATTTCGAAAGAGCGTCGGTGGTTAAGAGGACATGGCCCTCGGTGTCCCTTATTTCCATAGATACGCCCGCACCATTGTCCCACCAATTATCGTTCAGATTCCCATAATTCAGCATATCAATTTCTATAAGATGTTTGCCTCGAGTAAGTACAATATCACGGTCAATTTCACTGCCGCGATTCCAGTCAAAAGTTTGTTCACCTACTCCTTGAATATGGACAATGGCATGATCATCAACTGAAACAGCTAACGTATAAGTCCCTGGTGTCACGATATCCACTTCTGAAAAGAAGGCTACGGGTTGATTCCCTAAAGTGGCCTCGTTCGTTCCTCCGGGAACAACCCAAATTGCATGTTGTTGCAAAAATCCTCCATTCCATCCACTAGAAGGATGGTCTTTCACTGATGAGGCATCGCAATAACCCACTCCGGGAGAACAATCGCTGGGGCAATTTGCAATATTCTCCTCATAATTAGGATGATTATCCAGTCCATTGTCACACGTGCCATTACCGCATGTCACCATACAACTTGCCCCAACAGGATACGAGTCAGGAGTGCATTCGACTTTGCATCGCACATCGGAATCATCATTACAATGACCTGCCCTTACCGGACGAACGACCTTGCTTACAACATTTTTATTATAATCAGCCGGATTACACCATCCTTGGACATTGGCTCCAGGCTGGTCGCATTGTAAAAGACATTGCGCCTTGTCTTCGCAAGTATATACAAAGGTTGCTGTCGGACTGCCGCATAAAGCCTGCATTTCCATTTTTCCATAAGCGCATCCACTTGGTCCTACGTGGGTTGCCAAATAACCGCAAGCTCCGGTCTGTTGTATGCTGTCACAACAGCTATTCGTCGGATCATCCCGGCATTCCGACATAACGGGTCTTAACCCAATGGGCAAACTGGCTTCGCAACCTAAGGGCACACAGGTACGGCTAAAAACTTTTTGT
>JANPFV010000022.1:0-31113 GCA_031423615.1 Candidatus Omnitrophota bacterium | reverse complement strand
GGGCAGAATAATTTCACGCGTTATTTCCGACGACAAACTATTTATTTTGTGGGCGTTTGGCTCAGGCAGGCGTTTGGTGACCTCCGACGCTTCCCGCTGAAAATTATTCAAAGCTTTATAATCGTCTTCCAACAAGACTTTCAAATGACTTTCCGCAATAAAGGCGGTGCCGTTATATTCATAAACGACCGCCTTCTCCGGCATGATCCACACGCGCTGAAATGTATCGATTGAAACCGCTGTAGTGCCATAAATGGCCTTCGCCTTTTCATAAACTCTTTGCCAGAATATTTTTCCCGTTTCACTTTCCGGATATGTCAACGACGAGCTCAATTGCTTGAGCAATTTGTCCTGCAATAAAAGGTCGCGGCCGGCCGCCGTTTCACCAAACTGCTGAGGAATAATCCGGTCGGCCTCATAGGGAGAAAGGTTGACCCAAATATCTTTTTCGGGTGTAGTCAAAGTGGCAAGAAAATACTGGATCAAACGCTTTACGTCCTGCTGATTCAGGTTATCCTCATCAACGCCATCAATGATGAAATCAATGTCTAGAGGAAACTGTGGGTCGATGTGAATCGCTTGCAAAGCGGTAGGTAAGAAACTGACCGAGGGCATAACTAGGTTCGAAGGAACCGGGACTTGGGCGTTAGCGGCCGATGATCGCAAACGCAAAATATCCATTGCAACGGTTTCATATAAAAAACACAAGCCGACCAACGAGGCCAAAACTTTGAATGTCAGACTCGATCGGCCACTTTTAAAACCGGATATCATACTGCAAATATATCTGCAGCATGTTACCAGAAGATGAAGCCGACGTGACGATTATGCAAACTAAATTATTAAGGACATCATCAGCCGTGATGGATTAACCTTCCTTGATTCCAAAACCGACTTGGCCTTGCGCGACAACCTTATCCTTAACAAAAACCTGGGCTTTTACAAAACCACTGCGGGCCAGCAATTTCATCGTCGTGATTTCGATGAGCAATTGATCTCCAGGAACAACGGGTGTGAGGAACTTCGCTTCAACTCGAGCCAAATAATAAATAAATTTCTTACCTTGAAGATTCTTACTGTAATAAAAATAAACACAGGCGGCCTGGGCCATAGCCTCAATAATCAAAACACCCGGCATTACTTTCTCATTAGGAAAATGCCCGACGAAATAGGACTCATTGACTGAAACATTTTTAAGGGCGACCAACTTTTCGTTTGGGCGCAGTTCCAAAACCTTGTCGATCAGAAGAAAGGGGAAACGATGCGGGATGATTTTCTGAATCTCTAAAATATCTATTTCCATACTTTACCCTTTCGAAAAAAATTTATGGGAATCATCGTAAAATATATCTGGCTAAAATATCCGTCTCAACATTTACAACGCCGCCCCCTTTTTTTCCACCCAATGTCGTCACTTTAAGCGTCGTCGGAATCAAGTAAACAAAAAAACTGTCCTTCGTGACCCTGCCGACGGTCAGGCTGATTCCGTCGAGGGCAACCGACCCTTTCTCAACGAGATAACGCATAAATTTTTTTTGCGGTACAATTTCAAATTCCACATTATTGACCCGTCGGGCCATGCGCTCAATCACCCCCACACCATCGACATGACCCGTCACAAAATGTCCGCCAAAACGACTCGTAGCCTGCATGGCCCGTTCCAGGTTGACTGCACTTCCCGGTTTAAGATCCCTCAGCGTCGTGTTGTCCAAAGTTTCGTGAATCACATCGAAGCTTAAAATATTTTTCTTGCGGCTCGTGACTGTCAAGCAACAACCGTTGATCGCAATACTATTGCCGTTTTTTGTTCCTGCTAAAACTTTGTCGGCCCGAATATTCAGACCCAAAATATTTTCACGACGAGTCCAGCCTTTCACCGTTCCTTGTTCTTCAATGATACCGGTAAACATCCTTCCCGTCCTTTATTTTATATAACCTTCCAAAATAAAATCATCGCCTATTTTGCGGCTTGCAATAGCGTGTAAATTGATCGCTTCTTTCAAATGGATGGCAGGCAATCCGTCAATAGAACTCAATGAGTTCTGACTGCCCAAAATCTTTGGGGCAATAAAAAATATCATTTTATCGACAAGTTTTTCTCGCAGGGCTGAACCAATGATTTTTCCGCCCCCTTCAATTAAAACCTTAGCCATTTCTCTTCTCGCTAAATCACGCATGAGCCATTTCAAATCAACTTGATCTTTGTCCGGGCCAATCAAAACATTAACCCCGCGTTTTTCTAAAGCCGCCACTTTTTTCTTGTCCGCCTTTCGTGTTGTGGCGACAAAGCAATCCTCCGCCTTGGTCTTCTTAAAAAGTTTAGCCTGCAAAAATATTTGCAGGGTAGAATCCACAATGATTTTTTTTAAACGTTTTGACGGAGCATTTAAACCGGGATCGTCTTTTAAAACCGTGTTGATCCCGACTAAAATCCCGTCAAACTCATTGCGTAAATTATGAGAATATTCACGGGAAGCGACCGAGGTTATCCATTTGGATTCGCCGGAAGAGGTTGCTATTTTTCCATCCAAGGTTTGAGCAACTTTGGCCACAACGAAAGGCATTTTATATTTGATAGACTTTACAAAAGCCTCATTCATCTTTTCCAACTCGTCCTGCAAAATATTGACCTTGACCTTAAGGCCGGCTTGGCGCAATTTGGAAATTGACTTTCCATTGGTCAAAGGGTTAGGATCGGTCATGCCAATGATCACTTCTTTGATCCCGCTTTTTAAAATTTCATCCACGCATGGTGGGGTCCGGCCAAAATGAAAACAAGGTTCTAAAGTAATATAAAGTTTGGAGCCGGCAAGATCGGTCTTTGCCTTCTGCAAAGCGACAATTTCAGCATGCGGCCCGCCGGGATGATGATGAAAACCCCGGGCCATCACCTTTCCATTCTTGACGATGACAGCACCGACCATAGGGTTGGGCGAAACCGTACATTTTCCTTTGAGGGCCAAGCGTTGCGCCATTTTCATGTAATCAAGGTCGTTCATTTTTCTAAATTTAAGCGAAGTTTTCTGGTTTTTTCGCACGGGCGCGTAATTGTTCGACGAGCTCGCAGGGGATACGTCTCTTGCCGATCCAGGTGTTTGTTTTATTCTTGCCATGCGCATCGGAGCCGCCGGTCATCGTCAGCCGGTATTTGCGCGCCAATCCTTCATAATAAAGAACGGCGGCATCGGGGCAATTGGGATAATACACTTCAATACCGCCTAAACCGTGATCCACAAAACTGGCAATCAGCTCATCGCGGTTCGTCACCATAGGATGCGCCAGAACCGCGACCCCGCCGGCCTGACGAATGAGCGAAATTGCTTCTTTGGGTGTCTGCTGATATTTGGGAACATAGGCGGGGCATTGATCACCGATAAATTTATCAAACGCCTGCCACGTATTAGCAGCCCAGCCTTTTTGCACCAAGGCCGCGGCTAAGTGCGGACGACCTAGAGCATCGGATTTGGATTCAGCTTTAATGTCTTCAAAAGAAAGATTGTCTACTCCCTGTTTCTTTAGATTCTCAATCATGGCGGCGATGCGAGAAAAGCGGGTTACGCGGAATTCCTCTAACTTCTGCGCCAAAACCGAATTTTCCATATTTACAAAATACCCTAAAATATGAATGTCTTTCCCTTGGACTTCCGTCGAAAGCTCGATTCCCGGCACAACTTCAATACCTCGCTCAAGTGCAGCGGCCTGAGCAGCCTGGACTGCGGCCATGGTATCATGATCGGTTATGGAAATAACAGACAGACCCGCGTGGCAAGCTTCTTCCACGACGGATTCCGGCGCGTCACTGCCATCAGAAAAAAACGTGTGCATATGTAAATCGGCGAAATGGTTCACAATTTCTGTCTTAAGGCAAT
Source organism: Candidatus Omnitrophota bacterium (assembly GCA_031423615.1). Taxonomy (GTDB): domain Bacteria; phylum Omnitrophota; class Gorgyraeia; order Zapsychrales; family JANLHA01; genus JADLGJ01. The sequence goes on along the minus strand of JANPFV010000022.1, from coordinate 27,244 downwards.
GACTTCGGTTTTGTGGATTTTGTCTAAAATACCGTTGACGAATTTGCTGGATTCAAGGTCACCGTATTTTTTGGCCAATTCAACGGCTTCATTGATACTCACTTTAGGCGGGATATCCGGACAATAAAAGAATTCGAAGCAACTCATGCGCAGAATATTACGGTCAATAATGGCCATGCGTTTCAACTGCCAATTGGTCGCGTAAGAGGAAATTTTGGCGTCGATCGATTCCAGCTCTAAGGAAACCCCATAGACCAGCCGCGCCGCAAACTCTTTGGTTTCTGCGTCAATTTCGACAGGCAATTCTTCATCATCGCTAACAAGATCAGAGGCCCAGAATTCTTCCACCGTCGATTCGACAGGATGGGACGTCGCGTCCTTTTGATAAAGAATTTTTAATGCACACTCTCTGGCTAGACTGCGTTTTCTCATATTCGTGGTTATGGCCGAAGAAGCAAACACAAATGCCAACTGAAACAAAGATCAAGTTGACTTCAAGATATTTGTCATCTCAACCGCGGCTCGCGCGGCATCAGAGCCTTTATTTTCCCCTTTTTCTTCAGACCGCTGGTGCGCCTGCTGAATAGTGTCCGTGGTCAGCACTCCAAAAATCACCGGCTTTCGCGTATCCAGCGAAACCCGCATAATACCTGCGGCCACTTCGCGAGATATCAATTCAAAATGAAGTGTCTCGCCGCGAATGACCGCCCCTAAACAGACAACAGCGGCAATATCCTTATTACGCGCCAACGCTAATGCGCCGACGGGAATTTCGAATGCGCCCGGAACCCATATAACCCGGACTTGTTTGGCCCCCACATTCAATTTGGAAAATTCTCTTAAGCATCCGTATAACAACCTCAAGGTAATCGGCTCATTAAAACTTGAGACGACAACACCAAATTTCTTGGTTTGCTTAACCCATGTCCTGTTTTTTTTCAATGTCATAAAAAATGATCACTCGATAAATATACCCTATAAAACTTGCTAAAGCAAATTAGCTATACAACTTACAAAAGATGTCCCATTTTGTCTTTTTTAGTTCTGAGGTAGTCTTTATTATGCGCGTTATGGGGAATTTGGATAGGAATTCGTTCTACAACGGTTAAATCATAACCTTCCAGCCCAACAATTTTGCGCGGATTGTTCGTTAAAAGTTTAATTTGTTTTACTCCTAAGTCCACTAGGATTTGTGCGCCGATCCCATAGTCGCGCAGGTCGGCGGAAAATCCCAAAGCCTCATTGGCTTCAACCGTGTCCATGCCTTTGTCTTGCAAATTGTAGGCCTTCATCTTATTAACAAGGCCGATGCCTCGTCCTTCCTGACGCATATACATTAAAATACCCGCCCCGTTCTCAGCTATGGCCTTTAAAGAAGCATTTAATTGAGCATTACAATCACAACGTTGTGAGCCAAAAACATCACCGGTCAAACATTCCGACTGAACGCGGACGAGTTCCGGGACCGTACCATCGATTTTGCCCATGACAAGCGCGATGTGAATTGTTCCATCGACCTTGGATTCATAACCGAACATTGTAAATTCACCGAAATCCGTAGGCAAACGGGTTTCCACAACGCGCTCAACCAATTTCTCCGACTTCCGACGATGCTCTATCAAACTGGCGATGGAACAAATCTTTAAATCAAATTTCCGTGCAAAGGCAACAATGTCCTCCGTACGGGCCATCGTCCCGTCTTCGTTCATGATTTCACAAATAACACCGGCAGGATAAAGTCCGGACAATTTCATCAGGTCAACCGAGGCTTCGGTATGACCCGCCCGAACCAGAACGCCGCCTTTTTTCGCACGAAGCGGAAACAAATGACCCGGAGCTTCTAAATCACTAGGTTTAGATTTAGGATCGATCAAAATTTTTACGGTGAACGCGCGGTCAAATGCGGAAATGCCCGTCGTAATCCCATGAGCCGCATCAACAGAAATCGCCCACCCGGTATTACTCAACTTATGGGCGCTTTGCGCGGCAAAAAGATCTTTCATCGGGTGAAGTCCCAGATCGTCTAAACGACTTTCCTCCATGGGCACACAAATAAGTCCGCGTGCATTCTTGGCCATAAAATTGATGATCTCCGGCGTAATAAATTGGGCCGCAACTAAAATATCGCCCTCATTTTCACGGCCTTCATCGTCCATGACAACGATCATTTTCCCTGCCTGTAAATCTTTCAAAACTTCCGCGATTGAATTGAACATGTTTCACCCTTTGCTGTTATATAAAAAAATCCCGAAATATTTTTCGGGATGGCTACGCGCAACGGACTATTCTCAGAATAATGCTTTCTCTAAAGAATAGACACAATCCTTACCTGAACCCTATTGGGGTCAGAATAAGAAAATGTTTTCGCTGCTTTCTCCCATCCAGGCTTTTAAACCCCGCAAACAACGCAGGTCTGTTGGCTCAAGAATAACACTTGATCTGCTTCGCAAAAAATCTGCGAGGCTCGTAGGCTAACCTGAAACATCCAGGATCACTACCAGCTGGGATTTTCACCCTGATCCCGCGCAAAATACGCAGGATATCCCGAAAGCTATTGAAGCAATATATTGTAAAACACCTCTCTTGTCAAGACTGTGCGAAGGCAGTGTGTGGGAAAGAAAAGCAGAACTCGGCTTTCAGGAGAGGTTAAACTTGAAAAAACTTTATTTAGTGAATTTTTTGGGAGAGGAAGATTTATTCTTATCCGACATATAATGTTTAACCCAACCGGCAGAAAATTTTGTGATCCAATCATCGGCCGCCTTTTCAAAACCAATGTCATGGCCAACTTTTTCGCTTTCAATCCATAAATGACGCTTGATCTCTTCAATGACACGAGGATTTTTGAGCAATTCTTCCTTACTCATCTTGGCCATACCGATAGCGCCTCTATGATTGAATAATGCCGATAATATTTTTTTCATGCCGGATTAACTCCGCGACAAAAAACCGATGTTAAAACTATTTATAGTTTAAGCATAATCCATTCAAAAATCAAGAGTTTCACTGGATTAGGCATCCCCAAAGATATCCACTCTCTTGCGGCGACGGGTTTTCAAAAATAAATATTCTTATTCCTTAACTTCGCCTATAAAAACAGCGATGATAAGGTCTAGAAGCGTAAATGCCTTGCGTGATTTATGGTATTGCATATTTCCCCCTTCAATTCTGGGGCACAAAAAATGCCCATTTCCTTAAATAATAACGGAAACAGGCTTGAATCTTTCCGTTATTGGCAGCTGGCTGTCCCGCAGTTTACGGGACCCTTGGCTTTGCGCCCCATCCTTACGAATGGTTTACCTTTTTCAATAACTGTAAAACTGCTAAAGTATTCCATGCGCTTACCGTCTTGTCAACCCCTTACGGCAAACGCGTTGTAGCATTGAAGGGAAATCTTTTGCGCAGGCACTCAACGGGGGTTTTAAAATTTCTATTGAAGAAGAGCCGCTTTTCCCATATTGTAGAGAAAATTGCTTAACCTATGACATCCCTTGAAAAACTAGAAAATAAATCCATCTATATCCTCCGCGAGGCCTATAGCCGCTTTCGCAATATTGCGCTTTTATGGTCAATCGGCAAGGATTCTACGACCCTGTTGTGGCTCTGCCGCAAAGCGTTCTTTGGTCAAATCCCCTTTCCGGTTCTTCATATCGACACAAGTTATAAATTTAAAGAAATCTATCGCTTCCGCGAAAAATATGCCGCGGCATGGGATTTAAATTTAATCGTCGAGAAAAATGAAACTGCCTTGGACCAGGGCATGAATCATACGGTGGGAAAATTCGAATGTTGCAATAGCCTCAAAACCCAGTCGCTTAAACAGGCCATTAAGAAATATGATTTTAAAGCGCTTCTCCTCGGCATTCGCCGTGATGAACACGGCATTCGGGCCAAGGAAAGATTTTTCTCCCCTCGCAACGCCGACCAACGCTGGAACTATGGATCGCAACCGGCTGAACTTTGGGATCTATATCAAACACGCTTAGAAAACGACCAACACGTGCGGGTCCATCCGCTCTTAGGGTGGCGAGAAATCGATGTCTGGAATTACATTCAGCAAGAAAAGATCCCCGTCCCCGATTTATATTTTGCCACCAATAAAAAACGGTATCGCTCCATCGGCTGCGAACCGTGTTGCAATCCGGTGGCTTCGCAAGCCAATTCGCTTTCCAAAATCATTAGGGAATTAAAAACCACCGACACGGCCGAGCGCAGCGGTCGGGCTCAAGACAAAGAAGATTCTTATAATATGCAAAAATTGCGCAGTCTGGGGTATATGTGAAAGACGAAACATTAAAAGTGGCTGTTTGCGGACATATAGACCATGGAAAATCCACCTTAATCGGCCGGCTGCTTCTGGACACAAAGTCTCTTCCCAGAAACAAATTGAAAGAATTGGATATTATTGCCAAGGCTTTTGGCGAAGAAGCCCAGCTGGCCCACCTTTCCGATCAATTGAAAGAAGAGCGCGAACGGAGGATCACAATAGAAACCACCCAAATCTTTTTTAAAACGAGCCGGCGCTCATATTGCCTGATCGATACGCCGGGGCATTTGGAATTTATCCGCAATATGCTGACCGGAACCAGTCAGGCCGATGCGGCGGTTCTCGTTGTTGACATTCATGAAGGCGTTCAGGATCAAACCCGCCGGCACGCCTACCTGCTCAAATTTCTTTCTCTTTGCCATATTATCGTTGTTGTCAATAAAATGGACTTGGCCCAATATTCAAAAGCAGAATTTAAAAAGATCGAAGAACAGATCCTTGCCCTTTTTTCCGAACTGCAAATGAAACCGCCGCCTATCATTCCCGCCGGTGCCAAACGGGGAGAGAATATTTCGCGGCCATCAAAATTCATGTCTTGGCATCGAGGGCCTTATTTGCTCAAAGCCCTTGACGGCCTGACCCTCGCTGATCAAAGCGCAAAACCGGCCTTTCGCCTGCCTGTCCAAGACATCTACAAAGTCCACGGCGAAGAAATTATCGTCGGGAAAATTGTCTGCGGCCGCATCCGGGAAGGGCAAAAGATTCTCGTACTGCCGCAAGGCCGGCCAGCCGTCATTAAAACCATTAACCTTTTTGGCAAAAAGAAAAAAAGCGCGGCTGTTGACCAAAACATCGGGTTGACGTTAACAGCACCGGTGCCTATCGAACGAGGAAATGTTTTTTGTGAAGCAGAAGCTTCACCGCATTTGCCGCAAAACTTTCGTGGAAATATTTTTTGGCTCCACTCAAGCGAACTGGCCGAAGGCCAAACGGTGGAATTGCGCTGCGCGACCCAGGTCCTGCGCTGCACGGTGGCAAAAATTATGGAAGCTGTCGATCCTGCACATTTAACCCTCGTCGAGAAGAATGCTTCGGTTCTTAAACAGAACCAGGCCGGGCTCATTGAATTCACACTTTTAACAGCCGCAGTTTTAGAAAAACATTCCGATATTCCGGAACTGGGCCGCTATACCATTGAAACCGACGCCGGACTTTTTGGTGCGGGGACCGTTTTGTCCTTGACGACCTAGTATGAGGAATCCTAAAAAAACTTTTTTTCTTTTTTGTTTTCTGCTCATTCTGTCTGCAAATCGGCCGGACTTCGTTTTTTCTACGGCCCCCGAGCAATTTAAAAATATGATGGCGCTTCCTTATTTGCAAGGTTATTTCAAGGCTCCAGAGAAAACGAAAGTCACGGTCTACAATCGTGAACTTAGCGATAAAGGATATAATCTTTATTCATCTGGCCATGCCGCTTATGCGAGCCTCATGGACATGAAAGGTCATGTTTTGCATGAGTGGACTTATGCCAGCAAAAAAGTATGGCCTCAGAAGACAAATGACGAGACAACCCCATTTTGGGAAAACATCTATCTTTATCCTAATGGAGATTTACTGGCCATTTATCACAATGGCGGAATTATTAAAATCGACAAGGATTCGCGGCTTTTATGGTCTTATGACTGCACAGCCCATCATGATATTGATGTCGATAATGACGGGAATATTTACACCGTGACAAACGACTGGGTCAAACTTAAATCCGATGTCCTTATTATTGACAATGCGATCCTTATTCTTTCCGCGGAGGGGAAACTCGTCAAAAAGATTTCTTTACTCTCCCTGATGCACAAATCCAAGAATCTCTATGTCGAACCGCTTCTTAAAAGAGTCGTTGGCATGGCCTTAAACAACACCCAGGATGTTTATCACACCAATACTTTGCAGATCATCGACAAACGAACGGCCGTCCCCCGCTCTCCCGTTTTTAGAGAGGGGAATATTTTAATTTCTTTTCTGACGTTGAGCACGATAGCCGTCATTGACCCCAAGATGGAAGAAATCGTTTGGATCGCCGGGCCGCGGCTTTGGATCGAAGGCCAGCACAATGCTACACTTTTACAAAACGGTCACATGCTCGTCTTTGACAATCATTATCAAGGTCGTAAAGACCAGTCGCGCGTTCTTGAGTTCACACCGTTGACAAAACAAATTGTCTGGGAATATATGGAAAAAGATTTTTATTCCGACACGCACGGCTCGGAACAAAGACTGGCCAATGGCAATACTTTAATCGTCGAGGCGAACAAGGGCCGTGCCATTGAAGTGACAGCTGATAAAAAAATCGCCTGGGAATTTCTAAATCCTAACACCACCGGCCAAAACCATGAATTGATCGCCGCGATTTTCGTCATGTATCGCATCGACCCTGCCACAACAACTTCCTGGCTTCTATTAAAATAAAGGCTGGCCGTCGAAATCTTTTGACTTAATTTCATCGTCGGAAAAACCGGTCAAGCGCAGAATGGTCGGAGCCATATCCATAAGAGAAGGATTTTTATTTTCAATGGGACGGTTCGAAAACAAAACGCCGTCGACTAATTGAGGATCAAAAAGATGCGTGCCCGACCATTTGCGCAAATTATCTTCAATGAGTTCACTGGGAACCGCGCCTAAAGCCGTCTGCCAGGACGCCCCATAACCGATATTAAATCCCACAATCACATCCGGAGACTCGCCCGCAAAGGGACCTTTATAAACATTTTGGCTAAGATACACTTTATTGACGACCCGTTCGTTGAACTTGGGGTCAATCCAGGATTCCAAACCTTTGCCAATTTTTTCCTTGAGTTGTTCTGCTTCTATACCGGGATTGACCATCCCCTGGCCTTCGCGTCCTTTTTCATTGATATAAATGGATCCGAAACCGATGGCGTACGCCTTGGTTTTTGACCAATCGATACTTTGCAAAAGCGGTTCCCCTGTCAAAGCTCCAGGGTCTTTGAGTTCCAGCAGTCCTTGGTCCCTTAGCCAACTATTAAGGTGGACCGTCCGACGGTATGTATCAAATCCGTGGTCAGATAAAATCAACAGTGTATCTTCCGGCCCCACGTGCGCCATCACCTGCCCTAAAATTTCATCCATCTTTTCATACCAGGCCGTGATCATATTTTTGTATTCCGCCGGAGCATTGGGTTCATACAAAGGGTGCTGCTCGTCAATATAACGCCAGAACATATGCTGAATGATGTCCGGGTCTTCGAAATAAAAATAAAAAACCCCTTTTTGAAATCTTTGCAGTTCCAATTGCAGCATTTTCTCGCGTTCCCCCAGCACATCATTGACTTGCTCAAGAAATCTTTTTTCATCAAGCCGTTTTTCATTAAGCGACCAGGTATCGAAAGGCATACCCTGGGTGTGAAACAGCCCTATTTCCTCACTTAAAGTCTTGCTATAGTCGGAGGGAAAAGTGATGGGCAAGAAAGGGTCACGCGGATCAATATTAAACGGGCTGACATACAGTTTTACTTCCGGTTCGGTTTCTACAAGATAAAATTTAAAAATGGCTTTGGCTTTTCGCAAAAGACCGACATCAAAAACAATTTCCTGCCACTCGCTCCATTTTCCGTCGGATAGAACAATCTTTTTATTTTGAAATTCAATTTCCACTTGACCTTGTGCCGGAAAAGTCATTTTAAATGGTACTTGCGCATTCTGGACGGGCCCCGTCAAGCGGCTAAACCGCGGCCCCCAAAAATAATTCAAAATGAGCGGAGACTTCTTCACATAAAAAACTTTACCCCCACTCGTATCCACATTTTCTTCTTTGGCCGACGTATAAAACGAAAATGTCCCTTCCGTTCCGAGGATATCGGGCACACCCATACCGGAAAGCATTTTTCCATAAACTTTATCAGGGGGAAAGGAAACAGGGCAACCTAAAATCACCGTGGGAATTTTTTTCTCTGATGTATATTGCCAAAAGCGCTTGGTTTTCAAAACAGGTTTAGCCACACCGCCTTGAGTGTCGGAAAGGGACAAACTCAACGAATAATCCTTAGGATTACGACGGATAAAATCAAAGATGCCATTTTTACCGGGATTCTTTCCCGTCGAGAAAGCACTCCAAGCCACGGGAGATTCCGGCGGCGTTGTGGTCGCCAAATGACGGTAACCCCCGCCGGCTTTCAGCCGGGCAAAATTTTTAAGTCTCCCCTGGGCCATTAACGGCTCCATAATCCGCGGACTCAACGCGTCAAAGCCAATAATGATAACTTTTTTATTAAAAGGCGCTACAGGTTTTTGCATCAGAATAACTCCGGTTGCCGCGGCCGCCAGACCGATCATGATGATTGTAACCCACCCTCTATGGCGTTTTAGAAAATTAAATATTTTTTTTATGAAAAGCAGGACAGCGCTCAATGCGCCGAGAATAAACGCCAACAATATTCCACCTAAACTTGCGACAGTAAAACCTGTTCCGGGGTCAATATAACCAAAAATCATATAGGGAGTCTGCGGATGTAAAAAATTTTATTTAATTCTCTGCAATTGGATTTTTCCCTCAATCGATACGGGATTATTTTTCTTTTTTTTCAAAATTTATTATGAGAGGGAATCACTGCCGACAAAGCTTGTTAAAATCCAATAAACAATTTATACTTAAGCCATGAAATCATCCCCTGTCCTTCCGCGTACGTCAAAACCATCGGCCTCCCAAAGCGGTTTTACACTCATGGAGATCATTATCGTCATCATTATTTTGGGTTCCCTCGCCGGACTAGCGATAAACAATTATCGAAACGTCATGGAAGATTCTTACAAACGCAATGCCGTTATCAATTTGTATACCGTTTACGCAGCGCTGGAAATAGCTTTATACAAAAAAAATAATCCCGAATTATTCCCTGGGGCAGCAAACACCACCGCCGAAGTTAACCGCATCTTAGGGCTCAATATTGTGGATCCCAATTTTAGATACACCATTTTCACTTCGCTCAACGACAATTATACGGCCTCAGCCATCAAATCACAAGGAACCAGCTACACGTGTTCAACAATATACGATGGAGCGTGGACCAAACCCTCTTGCCCGCCCTAATCAACATCCCTAAATTTGCAAATTCTCTTTCAAGATTTCAACGGCGGATCTTGATTTAATATCTCACGATGATGACGAATCATTTTGGCCTGAATCATGTAAATGACCTCTTCGGCAATATAGGTCGCACGGTCGCAGATACGCTCAAGATCACGGGCCACAAGCAATAGCGGGATCGCGCGGGGGGCCGTTTTGCCATCTTTGACAATAAATCCATCGACAAGGCGCTGAATGATAGCACTGCGTAATTGATTGGATTCGCTGTCAGAGAGAATGACTTTCTCCGCTAAAGGCTCATCGTTATTTACAAAAGCATCAATGGCGTTTTTAACCATCCATTTGGCATTGTCAGCCAAATGCGGCAAATCATTGATGGGCGCCAACAGAGCTCCTCCTTTGTCAGCCAGCTCAAGCACGCGCTGACAAATATTAACGGTCAAATCCGCAATCAATTCCAATTCGGCATTAATGTGCATGGCCGTCACAATAAAGCGCAAATCCTTTGCCATGGGCTGAAAAAGCGCCAAAAGCTCTATGGCATGTTCTTCATTATCAATTTCCAAATCATCAATGTGTTCATCACGGTTGATAACCGCTTCCGCCAAGTCTTTATTGATCCCTTTTAAAGCTTCGAAGGAATCATGAATCGCCCGTTCCGTCAGAGAAGCCATCTTCAAGAGGTTCTCTTTTAACTTTTGCAATTCATCGTCTAAATGTCTTTCCATTCCTCATGGTCTCCTGTAAGTAAGAATGACTCAACCGAAACGGCCGGTGATGTACTCTTCGGTAATTTTCTTCGTCGGGCGAGTAAAAATCTCGCTGGTTTTCCCGCGTTCTATCAATTCTCCCTGCATCAAAAAGACCGTGATATCCGAAATCCGCGCCGCCTGCTGCATATTATGGGTGACGATCACAATGGTGTATTTCTTTTTGAGTTCGACAATCAATTCTTCGAGTTTGGCCGTTGCAATCGGGTCCAAAGCGGAAGCGGGCTCATCCATCAGGACAACCTCCGGTTCAATGGCCAGAGCGCGCGCCACACATAACCTTTGCTGCTGCCCTCCCGACAAACGCAAAGCATTGTCCTGCAGACGGTCCTTGACTTCATTCCAAAGACCCGCATTGATCAGACCTTGCTCAATTTTCTCGGCAATAAAATCTTTATTCCTAACACCATTGATCCTTAAGCCATAAGCCACATTTTCAAAAATAGATTTGGGAAAAGGATTGGGTCTTTGAAAAACCATTCCCACTTTCCGACGCAAATCGACTACATCAATAACCGCACTGTAAATATCCTGCCCGTCGATATGAATCGTCCCTTCAATACGTGTATCAAGAATTAAATCATTCATCCGGTTAAAACAACGCAAAAGTGTGGATTTGCCGCAGCCGGACGGGCCGATAATGCTGGTGACTTCCTTTTCAGCAATTCCTAAGGTGATACTTTTCAAACATTTGTTCTGGCCGTAATAAAAACTGAAATTTTTAATGTCGATAAATTCATGATTCATACTATTCCTGCCGGGCCTTTCGTAAGTAATAACGCAGAAGGATTGCGCTCAAATTCATCAAAAAAACAACTCCCACCAGCACCAGCGCTGTCCCATAAGCAATCGGCCGCACCTTGGTGATGGCATGATGTTGAGTAGACATAATATAAAGATGATAAGGCATAGCCATAAACTGGTCAAATAATGATTTAGGAAGTCCGGGCAAAGCAAACGCCGCGCCGGTAAAAAGAATAGGCGCGGTTTCTCCGGCGGCACGCGCCAAACCCAAAATTGTTCCGGTTAACATTCCCGGAATGGCATACGGTAAAACATTTGTTTTAATCGACTGCCATTGTGTCGCCCCTAAAGCCAATGACCCTTCACGGTAAGACAGCGGCACGCCTTTTAATGCTTCTTCCGACGCGGTGATCGTCCACGGCAATGTCATCAGCCCTAAGGTCAATCCGGCGGACAAAAGGCATGTCCCGAAATGCAGAGCTTCAACAAAAAGGGCCACACCAAAAAGACCGTAAACAATTGAGGGAACACCGGATAAATTGCGAATGGAAATCCGGATCAGCCGCGTCAGATGGCTTTTCTTGGCGTATTCATTCAAATAAATCGCGCAACCCATTCCTAAAGGAATAGAAAAAATCGCCGTAATGATCGTGACAAAAATTGTCCCAACGATCGCAGGCAGGATCCCTCCTTCGGTCATGCCATTGCGCGGCGGCTGAGTCAGAAATTCCCACGTAATGACACCCCATGATTTCGAGACAATGTCATAAAAAATTATGACCAAAATTAGGATGATCAGGAGCATGCACAATCGCAAGAATCCAAAACCCAAGAACTGCTCGAAAAATTTAACGGATTTTCTTTTCATAACGGTTTAAAGCAATGTCGGCAATGAGGTTGACAATAAATGTGATTAAAAAAAGCACCAGCCCTATAGCGAAAAGCGCATGATAATGGGTCGTATAGTAAGGCACTTCGCCCAATTCAATGGCAATTGTTGAGGTCATGGGACGGACTGAATTCAAAAAACCTGACGGGAAAGCCGGCGCATTGCCGGTGGCCATAAGAACCGTCATCGTTTCACCAATGGCCCGGCCCATGCCCAGCATACAAGCCGCGATGATACCCGAACTGGCGGCTTGTAGCTTGACCTTCAGCAAGGTTTGCCAATGACTCGCCCCCAACGCTAAAGAGGCTTCTTGAAATGATTTGGGCACATTGGCCAGAGCATCTTCCGAAAGACTCACGATTGTCGGCAAGGCCATAATGGCCAGCAGAACAGAACCATTGAGAGCATTAAGCCCACTGTAAGTCCCTGTCATTTTTGCAATAAATGGCCCCACCATGACAATGCCTAAAAAACCAATGACCACGGATGGGATTCCGGCGAGAATTTCTACAACCGGCTTTGCAATTTCTCTTACCTTGGGATGAGCCACATCAGAAAGATAGGCGGCGGTCCCTATTCCCACCGGGACCGCTATCACTAAAGAGCCGATTGTGACCATAAAGGTACTGACAACCATAGAAACAATTCCATAAGCCGGATGATAATCTGAGCTGGGATTCCAACTTGTCCCGACTAAGAATTCTTTCCAGGAAACATCTTTAAACGTCGGCAGAGCATTCAAGATTAAAAGGAGAAAAATCCCCCCCAGTATAAAAATGACCACCAGGCCATTGATCAAGAATAAATTGCGAATGAATTTTTCTTTAAATCGAGACATAGAAAATGATATTACATCCCGGCATTTTTATTGAAATCCTGATATTCTTGAGAAATTTCAAAGAAGCCCTCTTCCTCGACGATCCTTTGTCCTTCGGCGCTCAACTCAAAAGCCACAAAATCTTTCGCGGCCCCGGTGAGAGAACCTTCCACATATTGATTCAGAGGACGGGTAATAGGATAATTTCCATTCTTGACATTGGCCGTATCCAGCGGACTATAAGCTGTAGCGCCCGCCTTGTTTGCGATTTTTAAAACTTTAATGCCCTGAGCATTACGAGCATACCCCACCCCCACATACCCGACGGCAGAAGGATCCGCCTTGATCCCTTCCACGATTTGGGCGTTCCCATTCATTTGTTTCATAGATGGCGAATAATCTCCCTTCATGACATCTTCAATCATAAAATCATACGTCCCCGAATTGGATTGACGACCGTAAAGAGAAATCGGCATATCGTTTCCCCCGACCTCTTTCCAATTTTTGATTTCGCCTTTATAAATCTTGCCGACCTGGTCAACCGTTAAACTTTCAATACCGTTGCCAGGATTGACAATAATACTTAAACTGTCCAGCGCTAAAACAATACGCACCGGAGAGGCCTGACGGCTGGTGGCCAACTCAATTTCTTTTCCCTTCATGAGCCGCGAAGCATTGGCAATATCACATTTTTTATTAATCAAGGCCGCAATTCCCGTCCCTGAACCTCCACCCGTCACCGAAACCAGTTTATCCGGATTGGCCTTCATATATTCTTCCGCCAATTTTTGTACCATATTAATCAAGGTATCGGAACCCTTCACCTGCAGAACATTTGCGGCATAACTGACATTGCTCAATACCAACATTATAAATATTCCCAATACTATACTTATTTTTTTCATTTTAATTTCCCCTTTTAAAATTTAATGTTTAAATCCGCCTGAACAATGCTTTCGCGATTGTGAGCGGCCTTGATCCGATTGGAAACATAATAATCCACACCAACGCTGACATTTTTCAAAAGACCGTAAGTGAAAATGGCTTCATGACTTTTTACGTCGGTGCGTCCCCCGAAACGATCTGAATCTGGAAATGTATCCGGGAAAGCGTCCGTACCCAAGGCCACATATTGATATTTCATTTGCCATTGTTTACGGTCAGAGACTTTGCTATGGCCGAAAACAATACCACTGGACCAGCCTTTATTTTGTTGCTTGGGGTCAGGATTGATAATGTAATCCCCAAAGACGGCCATTCGTTCGTCAATACTAAAAGGAAGGCCACCGAAAAGATTTTTAGCGGCAATCTCAAGTGACGTGGCCATAGCATCATAATCATATTGTAAAACACCGGCGGAACGGGTATTGGTGTTCGCACTATTATCTAAAGAATAACCTTTCACCCCGTTAAAGACATACCAGGTCTCGGCAACTTTGGCATCAAATTTATCATTTTGATAAGCTGCTCCCCCTTGGAGATAGATTAAACTTGGATCCGGATGCTTGCTCACCCCGTTTTCATCCAAAATCCAAACGCCGCCATTAAAAAATCCTTCCCAATCACTGACAATGGCATGATTTAAATGAGCCGAAAAACCATAGGGATTAATGTCCGTATCCCATAGCATGTCCGTGGATTGCCAGAGATAGTCAGAAAAAATAAATTTACCGCCGACGAGCTTGGCCCAAGGGGCGGCTTCGTATTCAACAGCGGCATAATCCAAACGCAAATCCGGACGTTCAAATGTATTTTCCCACGTGACGTTGGTGGAACGGGGATCCGTACCGCCGGAAGAAAAACCGGCCATGACTTTTGTACTTTTGACCGGGGTCATTTCCATACCCATCCGAAATCGGGTTCTTCCGCGATTGCGGGAACCGACGGCCGCCTCCGTTTTTTCATATTGATAACGAAGACGAATGTCGCCCTTGATTTTAATACTTTGCACCCAATCCGGAAGAGCATAAGAATTCTTTTGCGCCACTTCCTTGCTGACTTGCGCCTTGGTTTCCTGCTCGATTATTTTTGCTTCATTGGCTGTAAGAACACCTTTATCGACGAGTTTTTCCAGCAAGACGCTGACTTCTCCGGCGCGGCTAGCTGTTGACATACTCAATGTCACTACGAAAACAACGATAAATAAAATAAAAATCTTTTTCATCTCCACTCCTTTTTAATTGTAACTATTGAGCGAACGGCTAATCGACCGCAACCGCATTTCAATAGTTTTTAACTTTTCCTCTATATAGACAAGCTCGTATTGGTCTGAGCTTTCCAGCGTTTCCATTAATTGCTGAAAACAGGCCATCTCCCGACGCAGTGAAGTTACAATATAATCCTTATGCAATCTCGACAAAGGTCTCACGGCTTCCATGGTTCACCTCCTTTCATGTCCTCAATGTAATGGACGCATGTAGACAGTCGATGTCGTTTATGTGAACAATATGTGAACTTATTTTAAATCACATCATTAGAAAAAGGAAAGATTAAGCTTTAGGAAGGGTAAAGCAAAACACCGAACCCATCCCCAGTTCACTTTGAGCGGTGATATCGCCATTGTGGGATTGGATGATGTGCTTGACAATCGACAAACCTAAACCGGTTCCGCCAATTTCGCGAGAATGGGCTTTATCCACGCGGTAAAAGCGTTCAAAAACACGGGGCAAGTCGTCAGCAGAAATACCAATGCCATTGTCGGCAATCGAAACTTCGATCCACCGGTCTTGTTCCCGGGCTGAAACCGTGACTTGACCGCCGGGTTTATTATACTTAATGGCATTCTCAATCAAGTTAAAAAGAATCTGCGAAAGGCTGGAATCATCGGCTTTAATCTGTGCAATATCCTCGGGAATTTGCGTCACAATTTTAACCTCCTGTTGCTTCGCCTGAATATTTAACCCGGCCAAAACCCAATCCAAAATTTTAGCTATGCTACAGGGTTTTAAATCCAAATCTGATCTTCCCGATTCCAAACGGGCCAACTTGAGCAGATCGTCCACCAATTTGGCTAAACGGTCCGACTCGGAATAAATAATTTTTAAAAATTCCAGCGCATGTTCTTTATCATTCAATGCGCCGTCTAAAAGAGTTTCCGAATACCCCTTGATATTTGCAACCGGCGTACGAAACTCATGAGAAACATTGGCGACAAAATCTTTTCTGATTGTCTCCAGCCTACGCAGATCGGTAATGTCATGAAAGACTAAAACAACACCATCGGCCTTCCCCTCGCGCAAAACCGGCGCTGCATGCACACGAAGGATCCTTTCTTCAGGAAAAAAAAATGACATTTCCCGGACCTTCACACCCTGCCGAGATTGTAAAACATCACCGACAATTTCCTGCACTTCGATATTGCGAATCACCTCCAGCGGCTTGCGCCCAAGGGCCTCGTGTTCCACATGAAGGATTTTCTTCAAAGTTTCATTAATCAATAAAATCTTCCCCTCACTGTTAACGACCATGACCCCTTCGATCATACTTAAGAAAACCGCTTCCAGCCGGCTCTTAGCCGTCGTCACCTCCTCTATGCGCGTCCGGATGTGTTCCGACATAAAATTAATCGCCTTCGCCAAATCATTGATTTCATCATCCTGCCATAAGGAAATCTTTTGCGAAAAATCTCCGCCTGCAATCGCCTGCGCAATGGACGAAATGCGCGCAATGGGCCGCGTGATCATACGCGAAGCCAAATGGCTAATCAACAAGGCGAATAAAAACGAAAGCCATAAACCCAACCACAAGAATTTCTTTAAATGGTCGGAAATATGAGCAATATCGGCCAAGGGTAAGGACAAGCGAATAATATTCGAATTTTCCGTCGGACCAAAGGGCACAGCCACATACAGCATGTCCTCTTTGGTGGAGTGGCTGTACCGGCGGCTTTCTCCCCGCTTATTCATAAGCGCGTCCTGGACTTCCGGGCGGGATAAATGATTTTCGAGACCATGCAATGCTTCACCATCAAACATCGAGTCGCCTTGAACAACACCATCAGAGGAAATGATAGTGACACGGGCAGAAATGTCATGGCCCAGTTGGTCCGCAATTTTATCAAAATCAACAGGCCCCTGGATTTGCTCCAAATAGCTTTTGATCAGCGAAACCTCATGGTTCAAATCCGTGCGAATTCTTTTATAGGTATAATTTTTAAGATTATTATCGAGATAAAAATAAACCGCGGTAAGAATTACGGCTACGGTCAAACCCAGAGTCAACGTGACCTTATGATGGCTTTTGAGCCGCACCTAAGAATCCTCATCATTAAAACGGTAGCCCAAACCGCGGATCGTTTCAAGTCCGTCTCCGGCTTTGCCTAATTTTTGCCGCAGACGTTTAATGTGAGTATCAACGGTGCGCGTGGTGATATCGGCTTCGATATTCCAGACATCGCTTAAAAGCTGCTCGCGCGATTGCACACGGCCGCCGCGCTCCAGCAAAAGCACCAGCAATTTAAATTCCATCGGCGTCAAAACAATCTCTTTACTTTTAACGCTCACCCGGTGACGGGGAATATCAATTTCTAAATCGCCGGAGCGCAAATGGTCCTTGGGTTTTTGTTTGGCCTGCCCGCGACGCAAAATATTTTTGACGCGCAAGACCAATTCCCGCGGACTAAACGGCTTGACGACATAATCCTCGGCGCCCAACTCAAAGCCTACGACGCGGTCGACTTCCTCTCCGCGTGCGGTCAAAATCATGACCGGAATCGACGATAAACGGCTGTCATCCTTGAGCCGGCGGCACGTTTCAAAACCATCCATTTTGGGAAGCATGATGTCGAGGATGATCAAATCAACGGCCTGACGGTCTAAAAATTCCAAAGCTTCCTCACCGGTGATCGTCACGGTGGTACGGTAGCCGGCCTTTTCCAAATTGTATTTGACCAGCTTGGCAATATTCTGGTCATCCTCCACAATGAGAATGTTTTCCTGCGGCATAAATCCTACTTAAAAATTTCCTCAAAAAAATCTTTCATCGCCACCCACGAACGTTTATCCGCGCGTTCATTATAGGCCACGCCTTTTTTATTGTCGTTTCCGGCGCCTGGAAAAGTAAAAGCGTGCACCGCCCCACTGTACTTGACGAGCTGCCAGTCTACACCTGCATCATTCATTTCTTTTTCAAAAGCCTGCACTTCTTGCGGAGGAACAAGGGGGTCATCCGCACCGTGTAAAACCAAAACTTTGGCTTTGATATTTTTTGCATCCATCGGTGTCGGGCTGCTTAATCCTCCATGAAAACTGACGACCCCCCGAATAGCAGCGCCGCTGCGAGCCAATTCCAACGCGGTCGTTCCCCCGAAACAAAAACCCATCACCGCAATTTTGTTCGGATCCACGGTTTTTTCCTGCTTTAAAGTTTCATATCCCGCAAGAATTCGCCGACGGAGCAAGGCCCGATCTCCCTTATACATACCAGCAAGCTGACCAGCCTCATCCGTATTTTGGGGACGAACTTCTTTCCCATAAATATCGACCGCCAATGCCGTATAACCCAATTTGGCCAATTCATCAGCTTTATGATTAGCAAAAGGCCCAAAGCCCATCCAATCATGCACAACGAGGATTCCCGGACGGGGGCCGGCTGTCGCATCATCATAAACCATATAACCCTCAAGAACGGTGTCGCCTTCTTTATATTCAATCATCTGACTCTGGAGCGCCGCCTCCGAAGGCCATGACAAACCTACCAAAAAAATTAAAAAAATAATATTCTTCATGATCTATACTCCCTTATGAAATTTGCACGCACTCCTACGCCATCATAACTCAAAGGAATTCTGATGTAACTCACAAGGACAACTCTGGCCGGTTCAGAATTATGGGTTTTCGGAAGCGACAATCTTTTCTGCCTCAAACCAGTCGTTCAAATCATTTCCATGCGCTGCGCCCCGCTGCAAATAAAGTTCATACGCTTTTTCTGCAACGCGCTGGTTATAATTCCCTTGTTTGACGAACGTCGCAACACTCTTTTGCAGAAAAGATTTCTTTTTCGCCGCGACGGACTTGTCCGTTGTTTTGGTGGTCAGCTTATTATTGGCCATGGTTTTCTCCTTTGATAACATTACTTTGGGTTTGTGAAATATTTGTGTCAAATGTGTCAAGTTTCCGCAAATTTTGTCGTCGCTGTCCGGGATTCTATAAAATCATAAATTTCTCCGGGGATATTGACTCCGGAAGATTCTTCCATCCCCCGAAAACCAGGCGAAGAGTTTGCTTCACAAATTTTAAAACCCGTACCGTTAAACAAAAGATCCACGCCGGCAATCTCCAGCCCCAAAACTTCCGCCGTTTTTAACGCCAATTTCTCAATGAGGGGAGTCACCGGATAAGCTTCTACGCTGGCGCCCCGAGAATAATTGGCTTTAAATGACCCCGGCACCGCGATGCGCGCCATACACCCGACGACGCGACCGCCAATTACAAACACCCGCAAATCTCTTCCCATACTGTTTTGAACAAATTCCTGAATCACAAAATTGGGATTTCCCTGACTTGTGGTAATCATGGCGATCAAATCTTCAAATTTGTTGCGAGTCTCACAGAGAAAAACGCCCCGTCCCTGCGAACCGGCCAGGGTTTTTACCACGACCGGAAATCCCAGCTCCTGTTCTACCAAATCCACATGAATAGGATATTTTGCCAGCATGGATTTGGCAATCGGCAGACCCTCCTGCGCCAAGACTTGCGCGGTATGCAATTTGTCCCGGACGAGCGCTACACTTTGGGCCCGGTTAGGAACATAGACGCCGGCATTTTCCATTTGCCGCATAACCGCCAGAGCAAAATATGTTGTCGCAGAACCCATCCGGTTCAGAAGAAAATCCGGTCGCCGGACAGGTTCTCCCTGGAGCATAAAGCGATGCCGGTCGTTTTCCTCGACGATCACGTCTAATTCATTGGGCGCAACAACCCGGATAAGGATATTTCTTTTTTGGGCTTCAGCAAGAAAGCGATGCACCCCGTGAGAATCAGCGCGCAAAGCGTTCTGTGAAAATCTATTGAGTATCCACCCGTGCATAAATTTTAATTACGTATTTGCAGGCGCTGCCGTTTCTTCTTCAATGGCTTCCCGACGGATAATCTTGGCTGTCTTTTTATTGTCTTGTTCCAAATAATAAACTTCCACAACATCCTGCGGGGCCAAATCCGTAATGGCCTTAAAACCTTCCAATTGGATCGCCGGGTCGATTTGATAAGCAACTTCCTTCTCGACATCGGAATCATAATCATATTCTTGCAGGACCACTTGGTCAGGGCTGACCTTAAGGACCGTGCCATAAGAATAAATAAATTGATTAAGGTTGGTTTGGCCGGCCGGCTTGGAATCCGAAGGAATTTCGGCATTCTGAGAAACTGCAAAAACGGGGATGGTCAAAACAAAAGTCAGGGACAACAGAGCCGCGACATTCACAATCTTCATACAGCCTCCTTTTAAAATAATCCTGCTAACAAAATAATATTGTCAGTATTCATTTTATATCACCTTGCCCTGTCCTTGAAAAGCAATATTTTTAAACGCCCTAACTTTAAATGGTGTATAATCCGTTCATGAAACGAAAATTCTTTATTGGAATTGACGTCGGCGGAACAAAAATCGTTGTGGCCGCCATTTCTCCTGAGGGAAAAATTTTCTCCCGTGCCAAAATAGCCACTCCATCTAAGGCCAAACCCGGCGCGATCCTTAATCTTATCTTCGGACTGATCGAAGAAGTTCTGGAAGAAAGCGGACTCACCCGAAAAAATATCAGCGGCATTGGCGTGGGTGTACCCGGGATTGTAGGCCCTAACAGTCATATTTTTGCGACCCCCAACATTAACCTCGCGGGATTCCCCTTATGCACCAAAATCAACAAGAAATTTCATGTCAAGGTTGTCGTCGGGAATGACGTCAATTTAGGACTTCTGGGTGAACAATGGTTAGGCTCAGGGAGAAAAATAAAAAATATTGTTGGAATTTTCCCCGGAACCGGCGTCGGCGGGGCCGTCATTCTTGATCAAAAAATCTTGACCGGAACACAAGGGGCGGCCGCGGAAATAGGACACATGAGCATGTCTCTTGACGGACCTCTCTGCAGTTGCGGCAATCAAGGATGTCTGGAAGCCTTGACCGGACGCTGGGCCATTGAACGAGATATCCATATGGCCATGAAAAAGGGCCGCAGAACCGTCCTAACCCAGTTGACCGGCGGGAAAATGACTTCCATTAAAAGCCGCTTTCTTAAAGCTGGTCTCAAGGCCAAAGACCCTTTGACCACTCAGGTCATGACGAAAACTGGCCGGATCCTTGGACAAGCTTGCATCAATCTGCGTCACATTTTTAATCCCCAATTGATCATTCTGGGCGGAGGGGTCATGGAAGCCTGCGGTTGGTTTCTCTTTCCCATTATCAGCAAAACATTTCACCGCGATCCTTTCTTTGCCAAAATCGATACATGTAAACTCACCCTCTCCAAACTCGGCGATGATGCCGTCATCCTCGGATCGGTGGCCTTGGTCAAAAGTCTAAAATAATCTCGGCGTGGTGATTTGCGCTGGATTTAGGACGGGCCGGAATAGCTGCCGTAATAGCTGATCATGCGTTCCTGAAAATTAAATCTTTCTTCGTTGTCCTTTTGACGAATATATTTTCGCTCCGGCGTCAAAAGACGCGACTTGAGGTTGTCCTTCCAACACATATCATGAATGTATTGCAAATGATCCCGCATATCTTCTTTGTAAATTTCGAACAACAATTCGATGCGGCTGTCAAAATTACGGCTCATCCAGTCCGCCGACGACAAAAACACGCGCGGACTGCCGTTATTGTTAAAAATCATGATCCGCGTATGTTCCAAGAAACGGCCGACGATGCTTTTGACCTCAATGTTCTCGCTTTGAGCCGCCACACCAGGCACAAGACAACAGATACCGCGAATAACAAGTTTGATCTTAACCCCGGCATTGGAGGCTTCATAAAGTTTCTCAATCATCGCCACATCCTCGAGAGAGTTCATTTTTGCGCGGATGGAACCATTCTTAAATTTTTTTTGGTTTTCGATTTCGCGGTCAATCAAATCAAAGAAATATTTACGCATATCATACGGTGAAGAGACTATCCTTTTCCACGGACTGGGCAGAGAATATCCGGTAATAACATTAAAAACGTCAGAAATGTCACGGGCAAAATCGTCATTGGCGGTGAAATAACCGATATCCGTATAAACGCGAGCGGTTTTCTCATTATAATTTCCCGTCGATAAATGCACATACCGGCGGATACGCTCCTCTTCTTTGCGAACAATCAAGGTCATCTTTAAATGGATCTTAATATTAGCAATGCCATAAATCACGTGACAACCCGCGTCTTCAAGTTGCTTGGCCCATTTGATATTCTTTTCTTCATCAAAACGCGCTTTGATCTCAACGAGAACCGTGACCTGCTTTTTATGGCCGGCCGCATCCATTAAAGCCTTGATGATCGCCGAATCTTCGTTTGTGCGATAGAGCGTCATCTTAATGGCCAGCACATTCGGATCCAGCGCCGCGGTGCGGATCAAGTCGATCGTCGGATAAAACGACTGAAAAGGTAAATGCACCATAAAGTCGCCCTGGCTTATCCGTTCAAAAATATTTTCATATTCAATTTTCGCGGGTTTGTACTCGCGGTACGAAAGCGCGGGGTTATCAATAAACGGGATCAATTCAAAAAGACATGTCAAATCGAGTGTCCCGCCAATACTGACGACCTCTTCCTTAGGAAATTCCAACCCTTGACAGAGAATGTCTAAGAACTCCGAAGCACAGGACTTTTCAATCTCCAGATGAACGACCTTAGCGCGCATTCTCTTTTTAACTTCTTCTTCTATAGCGATCAAAAGATCATCTGTAAATTCTTCCGCAACATACAGCTCACTGTCGCGCATGACGCGAAACAACGTATGTTCCTGCAACTGGTAACCGCGGAAAAAATTTTTTAAATGGGTCCGCAGGATCTCTTCGATCAGAATAAAGTTGGTCTCGCCTCTTTCCGAGGGCAGACGCATAAAGCGCGGCACATTTTTAGGGATAGGAATAATCGCCAAATGCGGCTTGTCGGCCCGCAGGACATTGACGGCAAAAGCAACCGTTTTTGACGGGAGAATCGGGAACGGATGGCCTTGATCCACGGCCATAGGCGTAATAATAGGAAACAGTGTCGTTTCAAAATATTTGCGGACCTCACGCTCTTGGTCCGGCGTCAAGTCCTCACAAGTTTTAAAATAAACTTTATTTTTCTCCAGGTCTTTTTTAATTTTATTGTGATAAATTTCATAAAACTTTTTTGTCAGTCCGTCCGCCTGCTTTTTTACTTCAGCGAAGATTTCTGCGGGGAGATATCCGAATTTATCTTTGTGATTATATCCTGAATCAATGAGACGTTTTAAGCCGGCCAGCCTGACCATATAAAATTCGTCGAGATTACTGGTGAAAATCGCCAAAAATTTCACGCGTTCCAAAAGGGGATTGGAAATATCCGCCGCTTCTTCCAGTACCCGCTCATTAAACATGAGCCAACTCAAGTCGCGGGCGATAAATTTTTCTTTGGGATCAATGCCGGTCATCAGATTTTTCCTGCGCGTCCCGGGTCTTTAAGGTCAAAGTCACGCGGTTACCGGTTATTTCCTCAAAAAGCTCTTTTTTGTCCTTAAAGAAAGCCCGCTCCAGAAGCAAATTTCCCGACGCGTGGGCAACGATATTCACATCGCCTTTGGACGTCAAAACCACTTCAATCTTTTTGATTTTCTGCTTATGGGAACGATCCAGCGCATTGGCAATACGCAGCAAAGCGCTTAATTTTTGGACAAGGATCTGATGCTCCGAGGCTAAAGTATTATAAAGAAGATGTGCGCTCGACGGCGCCCCTTTGCGGTGATAACGCGCAATGCACGCAATAATATTCATTTCCTCTTCCGTCAGGCGAAAAAGATTCAGTGAACTGATCACATATTCGCTGTGCTTGTGATGAGTCCGGTTATTGATAAACATGCCGATGTCGTGAAGATACGCCGCGAGAGTCAAGTAGATCAAATCTTCGTCTTTGAGACCCAGAGTGTCCTTGAGCTGATTAAAAAGCGAAGAGGAAAGTGCCGCGACATGACGACCATGGTTTAAATCCAGCTTGAATTTGCCGCAGAGATTTTGTGCGACCGAAATGAGCTGGTTGGTTTTATTGTTTTCCTGAACCAGTTCCAGTTTAAAAATCATGTTCGCCAGAACGGCCTCAGCAAGTGACGTTTCAAGAATATAAATGTATTTGTTTTTAGTCAGGCGAAAAATCTTATTGACGATAATGGCGTAACCTGTCATGGTCTCGACGACATCAGCCGGGACTTTGTATGTGGCGGCGACAGTTTCAGGATAACTTTCGGTCAATTTGGCCAGCAGTTCGTCGGACTCTTTGATGCGGAACTCAAAGAATTCCGACGGCTTGCGTCTTCCGGAAAGAAAATGATTTAAGTAGCCCGAATAATTTTCATCGACGACAATAACATCGTCCAACTTCAGGTGAGGAATGCTTTTTTTAACATATAAAATCTCATTCGTAATATACTCTTCGACCGCTTCATAAATTTCCTGAATGCTCCCGTCTAAGCTGTTCATAAAATTCTTCAGGCGCAAAGTCCCGACGGGTATTCCCACACTCATCTGGGTAAAACCCTTTTCGAGGACGGAAATATCCACACTTCCGGCACCCAACTCCACGATCAAAAGGTCTTTTTGATGAATGGGATATTTTTTCTTCAGCTTATGGGAAAGGAAGGCATCGATGTAGTAAACCACGTCACCCACATTAAGAACTTCCACCTTAAGGCCGGTTTTACGCCGCACAGTATCGACAAACATATCGCGGTTGGCCGCTTCCCGGACTGCGGTCGTGGCGATAATCATGACCTCCTTAACATCATATTCAGCCAGGCGCTGCTGATATTTTTCTAAAAGAGAAATGGTCTGATTAATGGTTTCCTGCGCAATACGTCCCCGGAAAAAAGTATTGCGCCCGATCGGCACGACATTCTTTAAGGATTCAAGGATATTGATATCGTCACCGGCCTTTTCACCGATGACCAGCTTGATAGAATTGGACCCAATATCTAAAACTGCAGCACGCATAAAATTCTTTACTTTAGGATCATTGATTTGACTTTTGCCAATTATACCCGCAAAAGAGATGTTATGCCAATTTTAAATCTTTGGCGGTGAACCAATAAAAGATCAAAATTTATAAGTCAATTCGCTGTAATAGCGGCTTTTGTTGCGGAAATACCCAAAAGTTCCTGCCGGATTACCGGAAAAAACATCCGCGCCCACACCGGCCTGCCAGCTATCGGTAAGATTATAGATGATTTTAGGCTGGTAAAGAAAATCCGGAGCCGTCAGGCCATAGATCATTAAAAATTCGGTTTTCAATTTACGATTTAAAAAGTCTCGGCTGATCCGTAACGAAAAAGCCGTATTAAATTTATCCAGGCCGATCATACTCTTCGCATGGTCAAGAATAACATTTTGAATGATCTGGCCATTCACATCCAGTTTGTCAAAAAAGGTGTAATCGAAACCTAATAAATATTCAAGACGTCCGCTCCGTGCAATTCCGTCGCTATCGGTCGGATCAATAAGAGAAAAATAATCGTCAGGGGTATAAACAAAATCACTTTTTAAAACAATGTCATGGATCTCTTTGGAAACCGCCGCGCCCCACGTGTCTAACCGTTTATACTGCGGATCAAAATCATAACGGCTGCCGTTGATAGTCCGGTATAAAACCGGCGTATGTGTCCAACTGTGCAGATAAAAAACGCTCATGTCAAAACCTTCCCACAAATAATTGAATCGGGAGCCCAGTTTGCTGTTTTCAAAACCGTCTTTTGGCTCTTTGGCATCATGGTAAGTGTAAGGCGTGTCCGGGGCCAAAGGCAAAGGGAAAGCGAATTCAGAACCCCTGACACCTAACTTATCAAATTCGATCCCGGGAAGAAAAATAAATTCCGAATGTAAATTATTATGCGTATATTCCAGGTTCGTTCCCCATTCTGGAATACGAATGTTATCAAAATCAGGAAGCAAAAATTCCCGCATGTCTTTCGCGTTAACAACATCGGCGACAAAAACTCCGACAGCTTCGCCCCACACCACCTGTTGCTTCCCTACCCGCAAATCCCACGCACCGGTCGAATAATCCACATAGGTGTCCCGCAGTTCCGTTTCCGTCCGCTGATCCGACGTGGCACTGTCCGAGTAATAATGTCCGATATCATAGGCCGCATCGTAATACGTCCGCCCGCTAATACGATACCGCAGGGCCGGCGACAATTCCCCGCGCGCCGTCAAACTCAGTTGATTTTTAATTTTCGTAAATTCGGAAGGGCTATAAATATGATGGGCCACTTCAAAACGGATATTTCCCTGGATCGTCACGCTCGGCTTTGCTACCAAATCCTCAGGGGAATATTCTGTTGCATCCGACGGCATTTCGATCTCTCCAGAATTTCTTTCTTGGGGTTGAAGTTGCAGACGCTCAAGATTTTCCAGGGTATTTCTGATCTTAATATCCCGGTTGGTTTCCTGCGTATTCTTAGCGTCTTGTTTTTTTTGGATTTCTTCAACTTTACTTTGAATCTGCTCAAAATTCTCCAGCGCGGCCTTTATTCTCTCTCGCGTGTCGGCAAGAAATTGCTCACCCTCCGCCGGAGTTTGCGCCCACGCCGACGCACCGCTCAAAAGCCAAAACCCAATAAAAAAAATCCCAATTCGCATTAAAAAACCATTTTCCTTAGATAGTCCCGGGAAAAGAATTTATCTTCAATTTTCCCGACTTCAATTTTATCGTATTCTATGACTGAATATTGCCCGGCAGTGACGACATCCCTTAAAACCAGGCGCGAAGGACGCATCCGGCCCGCTAACATTTTATAATTCTCATAAGAACACGTCTTTAAAAAACGTCCACTGACGGAGTAAAATTCTGCCTTTAATGGCCAGTATTTCTCTTCTTCGACCCAAAGAATGATCTTTCCATAGGCTGTCTTCTCATCCTTGGCTTTCAATTCCAAAACATAATACTTCTTCTCATCGCTCGACTCTTCCCGTAAATGCTGCGCCTGATAATCACCAAAAAAATTAATCCGGGCGATATCCCCGTTGGCCACATCACCCATGAACCGTTCATCCGCCGATATCTTTAAAGAATTCGAGACCTCGGGAAAGAAAAACCAGTATTCCTTATTGCGCATGAGGATCAATCGTCCTCGCTCATTTGCGGGTTGCAAAGTCCGTACGATGGCTTTTTCCCGCCCTTGCATCTTAACCTCGTAAAGGGCCGATTGTTTAGGACGTCCGACTTTAAAACTGCTCACCCGTGCGACTAAAGAAAAATCTTCATCAGGAGAACGGATTTCATCTACTTTCTTCAAGATTGCGTTGGGACTGATCCCCGTGTCGGCAAAGACGAAAGAAGCTAAAACCATCCATTGGAAAAAAACAACACCCGCGATTTTCACCTGTAAATCCTCACTATGTTAAAAAACACTTTACCCTGTCCGTCGACACTATTAGTCGACGATATAATGTGCCTTCTGCTGTCACTTGCGTCGTACTTAAAACAATCTTTTACTTCTATCAGATTTTACAACCTG
>JANPFV010000021.1:0-1700 GCA_031423615.1 Candidatus Omnitrophota bacterium | reverse complement strand
CCGTATGAAAAAGACCGGATCATTCCCGATGTTTTGGGAGCAACGATCATGGGCCAGACCATGCTCGAGCAGGATTATACGCTTAAACAATTGGCCGCTTCTTTAACCAATCCCGACACGGACTTGGGCAGAAAATTTTGGGACGATGTAAAACGGCACACACCCCGACCGGATGGCTTGGGCACTTCCTCGGCCGCCGAGGTGCCTTTGAATACCTTTAATAAAGTGTGGATCGTGCCGCAGAAGGCGGAAGTTTTAGAAAGCCACGGCATCGCAATCGTCGGTGAAAGGCATTTGAAGCTGATGATGGCGGATGATTATGAGAACAACGTGTCACGGCCGCGAAAGGGGGATGACGCGTCGGACCTTTCTTCGCAAATTTTTCGCACGACCATACTTCCTACGATGGAAAAGGAAATCAATGAAGGAAAGAATTTCGCCAATGTCCGCCAGATTTATAATTCGGTCATCCTTGCGGCGTGGTATAAAAAAGCCTTAAAGGAAAGTTTGCTGGGCCGGGTCTATGCCGACAAAGGCAAGGTGGCCGGTGTGACGACGGATGACAAGGACATGAAGCAGAGAATTTATGAGCAATACTTGGCGGCGTTTAAGAAGGGGGCTTACAGTCTGATTAAAGAAGAAGTCGACCCGGCAACCGGGGACGCCATTCCGCGAAAATATTTTTCGGGCGGGATTGTAGGATTGGGTATTTCCGGGAGCAGTTCATTGGCGGTGAGGGGAGTTTCATTGGATGCGCTTAACAGTGCGGTGGCCAATTCCATGAGTGCGAGCAGCGGTTTATCTCAATTTGAAGTGGCTGGAGCTGAAACTGAGGCGAATGTCCAAGGATTAGTGTCCGCCAGTTCCACAGGTAGTACCAACGCCCTTGGGTCACGGTACACTAAAAAAGAATTATCAATAAATCCGGGAGAAACCAAAAAGGGAACCGTAGACTCTACGAATCAATCATTAAGAATAACTATTAATGGTCAACCCTTTGCATATGGGGTAAGGGTTTTAAGTGATGGTCTCTATCTGGATTATTTTCCCCAGCAAGGGCTACAAAAAAAGCTGCCTTTTGTTTATACTCCGAGGCCTAAATATGCTATTCAGAGTAGTCCGTGGGATAATACGGATTCGGCTGTAGTAAATCAAATTTCTTCGTCTCGTTATAAGCAAGGCGTAAGCGTTGAAGTTAGTAAAAATGATAGAGAAGGTTACAGTTATACGGTCTCCGCGGCCTCCGCCTCAAGCACAGTAGCTGGTTTTAAGCAAGTTCCACAAACACCACAAGAGATTGAGGAAGCTGTTAAGGACGTAAAAAATCGTATAGCACAAAGAATAATTAGAGAGTCACAAATTCTTTACTTCGCGATAATGCTCGAAGTGATACCTAGCGTTTTGCTGGGGTCTTCTGAAGTTGTTGAAGGGGTGTTAGGTAGTATTCCCTTTATAATAAAGAACAACCCAGATTACGGCGCAGGCGATAATAGATACAACAAGAAGGGGCCTTTAACGGTTTCTTATCTCCAAAGGGCATTGACCACTACGACTTTGGATGAACTAGTGTAGTGAGTCATAAATTAGTTTACTTTTAACTTTACCTATCGCTCGACGATGTCATAATACTTATGCATGAACTTAGCCGAACCTATAACCTTATCTGCCGAAGAACGAAAAACATTGGACGCTTGGTCTAC
>JANPFV010000020.1:0-11847 GCA_031423615.1 Candidatus Omnitrophota bacterium | reverse complement strand
TGCTTTATGATTTCGGGGGCGGTCCAGCAAGGGATAAACCCTTTAAAGCGGTTTTTTCCGGTGTGGCGAACAAAGTCATGACCCCGGAAATTTTTGACACGCCTATGGGTTTTGGAACATTGCGTGCCGCCGGCGGTGGTTTGGGGTCTGCAGGTTTTATTGTTTATGATGAAAGCGTATCCATGGTCAAAGTCGCGGCCATGTTTTCTAGTTTTTTGGCGGCCGAATCCTGCGGGCAATGTATTCCCTGCAATCGCGGCAGCCGGATGATCACCGAGCTCTTGCGTAAATTTATTTATGGAACCGCGGTCATGGATGATATTGAAAAAATTTTGTTCGAATGCGGACGGGTGACCAATCAGACCCGCTGTTTTTTACCTCAAGAGGAAGCCATCCTCGTGACCAGTATCGTCAAGACCTTCCGTAAGGAATTTGAAGAATATGTTCGTCATTCTCCGGCTGAGACCACCGAACCGCCGGTGCCGCTTATCAGCTCTTTCGATGAAAAAACACACACCTTCACCTATGCCATTCCCAAATCTTTGGCCGGTGTTCCTGTCGCATGAAATTGTTTCTGCAAAACCATCCTTTAGCCGAAATTCTTAAGCGCCGTATTGTCGTTATCGACGGCGCTATGGGGACCATGATTCAGCGCTACAAACTCACCGAAGCCGATTATCGGGGAAAGCCGTTTGCTGATTTTAACCAGGATTTAAAAGGCAATAATGATCTTTTGTCTTTGACCCAGCCGCAGATTATCGAGGAAATTCATGGGGAGTATCTCGCCGCTGGGGCCGACATTATCGAGACTAATACTTTTAATTCCAACGCAGTGAGCATGGCGGATTACAAAATGGAAGATCAGGTTTACGCGATCAATTTGGCATCGGCCAAAATCGCCCGTAAGGCCGCTGATAAATTTTCAAAAAAAACTTTAAGTCAACCACGTTTTGTGGCCGGCGCATTGGGGCCGACAACCAAAACTGCTTCGCTCTCCCCCGATGTCAATGATCCCGGCTATCGCGCCGTCAGCTTCGATCAATTGGTTGCGGCTTATACCGAACAATTGCGCGGCTTGATCGACGGGGGAATAGACCTGGTTCTTGTTGAAACCATTTTTGACACGCTCAATGCCAAGGCCGCAATTTTTGCTTTCCTGACCTATTGTGAAAAAATCGGGAAACAGTTTCCCCTGATGATTTCGGGAACAATCACCGACGCCAGCGGCCGTACGCTGTCGGGGCAGACAACGGAAGCTTTTTGGATCTCGGTTTCTCACGGTGAACCTTTGTCCATCGGCCTTAACTGCGCTTTAGGCGCACAAGATATGCGGCCCTATCTCGCCGAGCTTTCGAAGATCGCGGATTGTTATGTCAGCTGTTATCCTAATGCCGGCCTGCCCAATGCCTTTGGCGAATATGACCAGAGTGCGGCCGAAATGGCCGCGATCCTTAAAAACTTTGCCCAAGAAGGTTTTTTAAATATCGTCGGCGGATGTTGCGGCAGTACTCCTTTGCACATTCGTGCCATTGCGGAAGCTGTGGCGGGCATGGCTCCGCGAGAAATCCCGGATAGGGCGTCTTATACATCGTTAAGCGGTCTGGAACCTTTGCTCATCCGGCCGGACACGAATTTTGTAAACGTGGGAGAACGGACCAATGTCACCGGTTCAAAAAAGTTTGCGAAGCTGATCCTCTCTGGAAATTATGACGAAGCCTTGTCAGTGG
This sequence comes from Candidatus Omnitrophota bacterium, assembly GCA_031423615.1. Lineage (GTDB taxonomy): Bacteria > Omnitrophota > Gorgyraeia > Zapsychrales > JANLHA01 > JADLGJ01. The sequence goes on along the minus strand of JANPFV010000020.1, from coordinate 10,120 downwards.
CCCGCCAGCAAGTTGAAGCCGGTGCACAGGCGATCGACGTCAATATGGATGAGGCCATGCTGGATTCTGAAAAGGCCATGGTGAAATTTTTGAACCTCGCGTCGGCGGAACCGGACATTGCGCGGGTCCCCTTTATGATTGATTCATCCAAGTGGTCGGTCATAGAGGCGGGCCTTAAATGCGTTCAGGGAAAATCCATTGTCAATTCGATCAGCATGAAAGAGGGTGAGGTCATTTTTAAGGACCAGGCCAAGAAAGTGCGTCGTTACGGTGCGGCCGCGGTGGTCATGGCTTTTGATGAAAAAGGGCAAGCGGACACGCTGGAAAGGCGGATCACGATTTGTCAGCGCGCGTATAAAATTTTGACGGAAGAAATCGGTTTTCCTTCTCAGGACATCATTTTCGATCCCAATATTTTTGCCATTGCAACCGGTATCGAAGAACATAATAATTATGCCGTCGATTTTTTTGCCGCCACCCGCGAAATTAAAAAACTGATGCCTCTGGTTAAAATCAGCGGCGGGGTGAGCAACGTTTCCTTTTCTTTTCGCGGCAATGATCCTGTGCGTGAAGCCATGCATTCCGCGTTTTTATTTCATGCGATCAAAGCCGGGATGGATATGGGCATTGTGAATGCGGGAATGATCGCGGTCTATGCAGATATCGGGCCCGAGCTGTTGACTCTCGTCGAAGACGTGATATTGAACCGTAAAAGTGATGCGACGGAAAGGCTCACGGCTTACGCAGAAAATTTTAAAGGGGCCGGCAAGCAAATCAGCGAGGATTTGTCGTGGCGCAATGTTTCCGTTGAAAAGCGTCTGAGTCATGCTTTGGTGCGCGGCATTGTTGATTTTATTGATGTCGATGTGGAAGAGGCGCGTCAGAAATTTGCCCGGCCGCTTGAGATCATCGAAGGCCCTTTGATGGATGGAATGAATATCGTCGGTGATCTTTTTGGCGAAGGGAAAATGTTTTTGCCCCAGGTCGTCAAAAGTGCGCGGGTCATGAAAAAAGCGGTGGCGTATCTCACTCCGTTTATCGAGAAAGAAAAGAAGGGCGGCGAAGCCAAAACCGCAGGCACGGTGGTCATGGCCACCGTCAAAGGGGATGTGCATGATATCGGCAAAAATATCGTCGGCGTTGTTTTAGGTTGTAACAATTTTAAAATTATTGACCTGGGCGTCATGGTGCCGGCCCAGAAAATTCTTGATACCGCCCGTCAGGAAAAAGCGGATATGATCGGTTTAAGCGGTTTGATTACGCCCTCACTTGAGGAAATGGTCAACGTGGCCAGTGAAATGCAGCGCCAGGGTTTTAATGTTCCGTTGCTTATCGGCGGGGCGACAACGTCGCCGAATCACACGGCGGTCAAAATTGCGCCGGCTTATCATGATATTGTCATTCATGTCAAAGATGCATCGCGCAGCGTCGGAGTTTGCCGCGCCCTCATGGAAAATGAGGCGCGCAAGACCCTCACGATAAAGACTAAAAATGATTATGAAGCGCTTCGTTTGCAGCATGCCAGTCGGCAACGCGCCCAGAAATTTTTGAGTTTATCCGAATCCCGGCGGGAGAGGATGCCGTCGGACTGGAAAACCATTCCTATTACCAAGCCGCAATTTTTGGGAACAAAAGTTTTTCGGAATGTGTCTATCGCCGAGCTTGCGAAGTATATCGACTGGTCGCCTTTTTTTGTTGTCTGGGGCCTGAAAGGCAAGTATCCGAATATTTTTAAGGACGTTAAGGTTGGCCGGGAGGCCCAGAAAATTTTTCAAAATGCGCAGGATTTTTTAAAGACCGTGATCGTTAAGAAATCTTTGACGGCAAACGCCGTCGCGGGGTTTTATCCTGCCAACAGTGTAGGTGACGACATTGAGCTGTATACCGATGAAAACCGCACCGCGGTGTTGACGACCTTTCATGCCTTGCGTCAACAAAATGAAAAATACGACGGAGAACCTTATTACGCCTTGGCGGATTTTGTCGCGCCTAAAGAATCGGGAGTGAAGGATTATCTGGGGACTTTCGCGATTACGGCCGGTTTAGGGATTGATGAAATCGTGGCCGTGGCAGAGAAAGACCACAATGATTTTGATATTATTATGGTCAAAGCCATTGCAGACCGTTTGGCCGAAGCCGCAGCCGAGTGGCTGCATGAAAAGGTGCGCAAAGAATTGTGGGGATATGCCTTAGACGAGCAGTTGGCCAATGAAGAATTGATCCAATGTCAATATCGCGGAATCCGCCCTGCCCCCGGTTATCCGGCGCAGCCCGATCATACCGAGAAACTCGCTTTATTTCAACTTCTCGACGTAGAAAGCAATATCGGCGCGACATTGACGGAAAATTATGCCATGTGGCCGGCGTCGTCTATTTGTGGGATGTATTTTGCTCATCCGCAGTCGAAATATTTTTATGTCGGAAAGATTATCAAGGATCAGGTTGAAGATTACGCCCGCCGCAAAAACATGCCGGTTGTGGAAATTGAAAAGTGGCTCGCTCCTATTTTAGGATATTAATGGGGGCTGTAATTGTACGCGGGCCGAATGTTGTGGGCTCTTCGCAGGGCGAGAAGTCCAATTAAATTTCCTACCTTTTTCTTGTCTTCATAAATTTTCGTGATTAGAATAGCGGCATCATGGAGAGTTCTGTTAAACCCCGCATTTTAATCATCGATGACGATTTGACCGTTGTCAAACTCGCCGGTGCCATCCTTACGACCAATGGTTATGACGTGATCAGTTCCACCGATGCCCCCCGAGGCTTGGAAATGGCCATGAAAGAAAAGATCGATTTGATCGTTCTCGATGTCATGCTTCCGGTCATCAATGGGTTTAATATTTGCCGCCTTTTAAAATCGCAGGAAAAATATAAACTGATCCCCATCGTACTTTTGACTTCCCGCTCCGAGGATGAAGACCGCAAAATCGGTCGTGAAGTCGGGGCCGACGCTTATATTGCTAAACCGTTAAATCGTGAAAACTTTTTAAATATCATCAAAGAACTTTTGCCCCGCAGTGGTTCTTAAGACCTTGTCCCTATGATTAAATTTCTTGAAGCCATTGGAGAACATGTCCTTTCTTGGATGAAAATTCTGCGGGGGTTTTTTTCGCTCACCGGGCAGACGGGCTATTGGATTTTTTTCGGTTTCAAAAAAGGCAAGCCGGTTAAGCGCCAACCGGTTTTTGAGCAAATGGTTTTTATGGGTGCCAAGTCGATCATTATTGTTTTCTTTGTCACTTTTTTTACCGGCATTGTCCTGGCCATGCAAAGTGCCGCGCAGCTTTCTAAGCTCGGAGGGACGATTTATGTTGCCAGTCTGGTTTCTATTTCCATCTGTCGCGAGTTGGGTCCGGTTTTGACGGCCTTGGTCATCGCCGGAAGGATCGGGGCCGCGATCACCGCCGAGATCGGTTCTATGCAAGTCAATGAGCAGATTGAGGCTCTGGAAACAATGGCAATCAATCCGGTTCGTTTTCTCGTCGTCCCAAAAGTCATGGCCTTGTTTTTTATGTTGCCGTGTCTGACCGTTATCGGGGATCTTTCGGGAATGTTGGGAGGGTATATCATCGGCACCAATAATCTCGGGATCAATTCCTACCTTTATTTGCAAACGGCGTTTGAATATTTGACGTTAAAAGATATTTACACCGGTTTGTCTAAGTCGCTGGTTTTTGCCCTGATTATTGCTTTGGTGGGTTGTTATCAGGGGCTTAACACCCGCGGCGGCGCGGTTGGCGTCGGCCGTGCGACGACAATCAGTGTGGTCACCAGTTTTATTTTGATTATTGTGGCGGATTGTGTAGTAACCGGGATTTATTATTTTTCTAATTTATGAGAGAAAAAAAAGTCGCTATATCGGTCCAGAATCTGGTCAAATATTTTGACGGCCGTAAGGTTTTAGACGGGATCAGTCTTGATGTTTATCAGGGAGAAACCTTTGTCATTATGGGCGGTTCCGGCTGTGGTAAAAGTACGCTTTTGCGCCACATGACGGGTGCGATGAAACCCCAGTCGGGAAAAGTATTTTTTGGCAATAAAGATTTGACCACCCTCAACGAAGAAGAAACCGAAAGTGTTAAGCGGCGCTTTGGGATGTGTTTTCAATCCTCGGCGCTTTTGGATTATTTAAACGTGGAAGAAAATGTGAGTCTGCCTTTGCGTGAACACACCGGTCTTGATCCTAAGATCATCCGCATGCTTGTGCAAATGAAATTAAACCTCGTGGGTCTTTCCGGTTTTGAAAAATTGATGCCCAGCATGTTGTCCGGCGGGATGAAAAAAAGAGTGGGCTTGGCCCGCGCCATTTCCATGGATCCGGAAGCGGTTTTTTATGACGAGCCGACGGCCGGGCTGGACCCTATTGTGTGCGCTATCGTCGACAAATTGATTCTTGACCTGAATAAAAAACTTTTGCTGACATCTATTGTGGTGACCCATAATATGGAAAGCGTTTTTCGTATTGCCGACCGGGTGGCCATGTTGCATAAAGGGCGGGTCCTGCAGATCGGCACACCGGCAGAAATAAAAAATTCGCCGGACGCGATTGTTCAGCAATTTATCAACGGACGACTCGAAGGACCTATTAATTTTGCCGAAAACATCCAGGATGCTAATTACGCACAAGAAGACTAGATAACTAGAGGAGCGCATTTTATGAAATTCACTAATGAAGCAAAAATCGGTATTTTAGTGTCGGGGGTTGTTATCATATTGGGTGTTTTAACATGGAAAACGGGAAATTACAGTTTTGTTCCCGATGGCTATATGATCAAGATCCGTTTTTCCGATGTGCAGGGTCTTTCAAAAAACGCCCCTGTGACACTTAATGGATTGGAGGAAGGCCGGGTTCAGGATGTCAAAGTCATCTATGCGGATATACCGCAAATCGAATTGACGCTGTGGCTTAAATCGGAGGCCAAAATTCCGCAGAATGCCAAGGCCTCAATTCGCACCATGGGTTTTATGGGTGAAAAGTATGTGGCCATCGAAATGAAAGAGGGCAAAGATTTTATCGCGCCGGGGGCCGTTATGACAGGAGAGGATCCGGCCAGTATGGAAAAACTTATGTCTGAAGGGATTATCATGGCAAAGAATTTGAAAGTCATTACCGAGGAAATCAAAGGACACCTTTTGGATAACCATACCCAAATTGACGAAATGATTGCTAATCTTCATATAACATCGAAAAATTTAAGCTCGATTACGACCAATGTGAATGAGCGGCTCGCCGTCAACACAAAGCATATTGACGATTTAATAGGGAATCTGGATTCCGCCAGTGATAATTTGGAAGAAATGAGTTATGACCTTAAACTTAATCCGTGGAAATTATTATATAAAGCCAAGGAGAAGAAGAAATCCCCGGTCATGAAATCGCTCCCCTAGCAAAAAATTGTTTTGGCAATTTTTATAGTTAGCTGATATACTTTAATTGTCATTTCCAGAAGATAAAATTCTCTGATTTTTCTTTCTTTCCTTTAGGAGACCTTGCCTGTGAAGTTTAATCAAAAAGCCCAAAATGTTGTTGAATATTTATTGATCGTAGCCGCGGCTGTGGCGGGAGTGTTGGGAATCGCGGGGCCGATGGGACCGATGCGAAATGCCGTCGATAAATCAATCAATCAGGCGGTTGAGACGATCTATCAGGATTTTGCATGGAAAATCCGTGTGTCTTCATCCTGTACAGCAACGTGCGGATTGGGTACATTAACCCGCGATGTGTGGTGTAAAGATGAGATGAATAGAGTCGTGCCTGATGCGAATTGCGCCAATAAAGGAGAGAAACCTGCTAATACAATTGAGTGTGATGCGGGAGACTGCGGGACTTATGGGTGGGTTGGCAGCGGATTTGGATTATGTAATAAAGAATGCGGGGGAGGAACAAAGACTCAGGCGTGGGTGGAATGCCGGGATTCGGGAGGAAGAAAGGTAGACGATCATTTTTGTTCCGGTGTAAAACCGGTGAGCGACAGTTGTAATATGCAGCTGTGTTATTCGTGGGTGGCGAGTAATAGTTGTGTTGGTCCATGCGATCAGAGTTGCGGGAGCGGACATTGTGATCAAGGTGTGACCTGTATAAATAATTTGACAGGGACTCCCACTGAGGATTCCAATTGTCCGGCGGGAACAAGACTGCCGCAAAGAATTTCGTGCGATACGTCGCTAACGTGTAACTATCAGTGGATTACCGAAAACTGGAGCCGGTGCAGCAAGGATTGTGAAGACGGGATTCCTCCGTTGGGAGAGAAGACCCGGGTGGTTAAGTGTATACGTATTTCAGATCAACATGAGATGGACAGCAGCGCGACGGGTCCGTGCGGGGCCTTGGCGAAGCCAATAACCAGTACACCTTGTAATTTAGGATCATGCAATCATTGGGATATGCCCGGCGGTTGGGGAGAATGCAATAAGCCGTGCGGAGGAGGATATCAAGAGGCGGACGTTCATTGTTTAAACCAGAGTAATGTGGAAGTGGATGCGAGATTATGCGATGCGGGCAACAAGCCGTCGAGTACGCGGGGATGTAATCCCGGAGCATGTTTGTGGGGATATGATGGTTATCCGGCCTGTCCTACGACGTGCGGGGCCGGGGTCCGAACCCGGAATGTGTGGTGTTATCAGGAGGGATTTGCAGGGACTAAGGTCACTGCCAGTTTTTGCGGTGGCACGCCGGAAGGTGATCCGGGAACGGTTGTGTGCGCGACCCAAACGGATTGTACGCAGAACAAGGATTGCACGGACACAACGACGTGCTGCGGAAACGGAACGTGTGAAAGCTCTATTCCGGGGACATCATATAAGGAAGTCTGCGGAATGTGTTCCAATGATTGCGGAGAGTGCGTTTGTTCCAGCGATGGGCCGGTTTCGACGACAAATGCCTGTGCTGGTTCTACAACCAATTTATCTTCGCCAGTGCCGCCGTGGAGTTATGTGGAGACAGGCGGTTGTTCGGGGAGTAAATGTCAGGCCGAGTGTAAACCCAATTATCATTTAAATGGAAGCCGTAGTGGATGCGATGTCAATACGTGCGGGTCGTATAGTATTACCTATAGTGTAGAATGTCCGGGATTTTCAACCAATGTTCCTTCGCCGGGAAAAGCCGTGTCCTTGGTTGATGTGTGCCGGGGACCGTGTGAAGTGCATTGCGATAATGCTCATTATAAAAGTGGGGATACGTGTGTGCCTTATGCCTGCGCGGGAAGCCAGCCGAGTCATTCCCATGCCTGCGAAGGGACAACGATTGGATTGCCGGGTCCGACAAGCTGGAGTCTGGGAGATTGCAGCGGTAAATGTCAAGCGAAGTGTGACGATGAATATTATAACAAGAGCGGGAATTGTACGCTCTACACCTATGATGCGGGGTATCCGGATTGTCCTACCGCTTGCGGGCAACGGGAGGCAGATTTACCGGCGAGTAGTTGCACACGCAGTGATGGATTAAGTATTGCGGTTCCAACTCCCTATTGCCCGGGAACCAAACATTGTAATGCGACGGGGACGTGTTATACGGGGACATGGAGGCCGGGAACATGTAATACAACATGCGGGGATGGCAAGATTTCGGAACCGACCTGTTCGGGCGGGCCGTGTGATCCTGATCCGGCAAAAAAGCCGTCTTTCGGAGGATCATGTCAAGACATTTCAGAATGTAGATATTTTCCCATATACCCCCCTTTCTGTCCAAGTGCTTGCGGGCAACCGTCATCAAATTTATCGGCAATTAGGTGTTTACGCAGTGACGGGACATATATTCCTGTACCAACTCCCTATTGCCCGGGAACCAAACATTGTAATGCGACGCGTGCATGTTATACGGGGACATGGAGGCCGGGAACATGTAGTACAACATGCGGGGATGGCAAGATTTCGGAACCGATCTGTTCGGGCGGGCCGTGTGATCCTGATCCGAAAAAAAAGCCGTCTTTCGGACAGTCCTGTTCAAATATGTCCGGATGCACCTATACTGCAGGCTATCCCAATTGTCCTACGGCTTGCGGGCAACCGGCTTCAAATTTACCGGCGAGTAGTTGTTTACGCAGTGACGGGACATATATTCCTGTACCAACTCCCTATTGCCCGGGAACCAACCCTTGTCCTCAGACACCGCCGTGTCAATGCCGCATTGATGCGGGAACGGCGAGGTGGGGAGAAAGAGGGGCATGTGTTTCCGATGCAACAGTAACTTGTAATAGCGGCAGCACCTGCAGGGTAGACGATAATAATGGAAATATACAAGGGTATGCCAATTATCCTTGCGAAAATGGTGTGCCAGGTTCACCAAATGGAGACTGTTATTGTATGCCCAGAACTATAGCTCATGGAAGCCCCGGGACTCCGCCTGATTGCACCATTAGTTGCGAAAGTGGTTATGAGCCGCAGAACGGCGCGTGTGTGGCGCGCGTTTGTCAAGGTTTACCATGCGATAATTGCGCTGGAGCCTATGCTTTAGGATCTAGCTGCGGAAATTACCCCGACTGTCAGTGTCACTGTCCCGCCGGACAAGAAGTGAAGTTTGTTCATGGCTTGCGTGGATGTGGCCCTATAATCATTTATGGAACATGGACTGTTGGCGCTTGTAGCAAAACTTGTGGCGGCGGTGTGACAGCAGAACCAAGATGTTCTGGCGGAAATATGGGAATCTGTGACCCCAATTCCAAGACAAAACCAACTCCTGGGGAACCTTGTAATACTCAAGCTTGTCCAAGCGGCTATGGTTGTTACCAATGTCCAAACGGTTATAATAAAGGTAGCCAATTCACCTTCCCGGGTGGATCCCGCGGGCCCGCAACTTGTAAACCTTATATGGGATTAACTGGGTGTGTTAGAGTCAGACCATCAGACAGTTGGACGTGTGGTGGGAGTAGTCCTTATTGTGGTAACACGACTTATGAATATGATATTGATAATCCGGGCTATTGGAAATTTCAATAGGTAGAAAATAAGTGGGACACATTGAGTTTTTCTAAGTGAAGTGGAATAAATGGTCACGGACAATTTTTGCTTATGGGTTTTGAAATTTTTTTCAACGTTAAAATGAATTGATGGGTACGGAGCTACGTATTGAAAGCGATTGAGTTTAAGGATAAAGACGGTTAGAAAATAAGTGGGACACATTTAAATAAATGGTGACGGACACTTGTTCTTAAATAAAATAATAAAAGGTGACGAAAACTTTAAATGGAAAAAGACAGATAGCTAATTAAATAGGTCAAAGGGGTACATCAATGCCGGAAATTTCGAGGTTTTTTGGTATTATTATTCGAATGTTTTATGATGATCATAATCCTCCACATTTTCATGTGGAATTTGGCGGTAAAAAAGCAACAATCGATTTTCGGGGCAATATATTGGTTGGTGATTTGGGGTCTAGGACTGCTTTGAAATTAGTTCGCGAATGGATTGATCTGCATCAGTCTGAACTTATTGAAGATTGGGAACTTGCCAGAGCGGGTAGAGACATTAAAAAAATATCTCCGTTAGAATGAGGTGTGTCGATGTGGAGCTTAAATGATGTGGTCTTGGTTAAATATATGGGGGAGTATGTTTATCATATTGAATTTGATGATGGGGCCAAGGGTGATATTGATTTCTCAAAGTATTTAAGCTGGGGAGGAGTGTTTGAGTCTTTCAATGATAAGAATTTTTTTCAGTCTGCGTATATTGAAGGGGGCACAATTGCTTGGCCAAATGGAGCCGATATCGCGCCAGAAACTCTTTATGAGCGTTGTCTTAAAAAGTAAAAGGTGACATTTTTTCCTTATGGATTTTGAAGCAGTTTCTAAGATGATATTGGGTAAGTTTACAGAAGAACATGTGCGATGTGCCGTTATTGGAGGATTTGCTTTGCATGCCGCAGGTTTTTCGCGCGCGACCATCGATATTGATTTTTTAGTACATCAGGAAGATATGCCGACGGTAAAATCGATTCTAGGACCGTTGGGGTATGAACTGAAAGGGGAATAAGTGGGACACATTGAGTTTCTCTAAATGTGTCCCAGTTTTTAGTGTGCGCGGCATGCCTGTGAACTAGACGGTGAAAGACCGTTACGGAGGAGATAGCACCAACCGTTAGCCAAAGGCAAGGGTGTCCGTCGCGAGGCGGAATCTGAAAGAAGTC
>JANPFV010000019.1:0-7410 GCA_031423615.1 Candidatus Omnitrophota bacterium | reverse complement strand
TGCCCGACCTGATTGAAACAATCACGAAATATCTCGAGAATCATAACCAAAATCCCAAGGTTTTTATCTGGAGCGCATCGGTCGAACGAATTATGTCAAAAATTGCCAAATGTAAAGAAGCGTTAGACTCACTACACTAGTTGTTCATAGTGAAACACAGTACAACAGTGCACTTTTTCTAAAGGTAAACTTTTAAAAATTAATTTGACAGTGCACTAGTCTATTTTTTGTTGAAATTATCGGCAATTGATGTATATTGAAACAACCTTTACCGGTCGGAAAGCGTTTGGACTTGTGCCAGGCGCAAAATTATTTATAGTTATTTGCGCCTGTAGCTCAATTGGATAGAGCATCAGTCTACGGAACTGAGGGTTAGAGGTTCAAATCCTCTCAGGCGCGTTTTCTCCCATATGATTCCTCACAAAAATATTCATCCCCGTTTACCGACATCTCCGCAAAAACCTCTTAGACATATTGTTCCTCTGGAACATTGCGCTGCGCTTTTTAACGGTTCCAGTGATCCGGTGCTGATTTTGTCTTTGAATTTGCAAATTGAATTTGCCAATATTGCGGCGGAAAAGTTTTTTAATTTTTCGCAGGGGCAATTTAAAGGCCGGTATTTTAAAGATGGCCTGACTCCTGAGTCTTTGCAAAAAATCCATACGGCTATCAAACAGGTCAATCGCCAATCTGCACAATTTCGTCTGGAGCTTGACGCGATAGACGGGCATCGTCAGCGGGTTACGATGGAGGTGACGATTTTTCCGATCTGCGAGCACAACCATATCAAAAATTATCATGTGACCCTGCGGGATGTCAGTCAAGAACGTCAGATCGAAGAATTGATCCGTGAAGCCCAAAAAATGGAGGCGATCCAATATTTTGTTTCCGGCACGACTAAGGAATTGCAGCATCCACTTCTGGCCATTTTAAAGCGCATCGAGAGCCTGGAAAATAAATACCGCGGCCGGAGTTTTGAATATGTGAGCTTTAAGGAGTTTACGCACATTATGGAGTTTTTGGAAGTTATGCGCAAACAAATCAAGTCTTGTTATGACACGACGACAAAGTTATCCAGTTTAAATAAAAAGCGGCTTAAATTTGAAAGTAATTATTGTCAGGCGAACGCCGTGATCCGTGAAGTTATCCGTCTTAAGGAACAGAATTTCCGGAATGCGAATATTAAAATCAGACTGCGTCTTTCGGAAAAATTGTCGCCTGTCGGTTTAGGAGAGCTTGAGCTGGGGCAGGTGATCAGTCATATTATCGATAATGCTATCCACGCTATGCCGGCGCAAGGACAGGTGACGGTTGTGACCACAAACCAAGCGGAGACACACCAGGTCAAAATTGAAATCAGCGACACCGGGGTGGGAATTTCTCCGGAAGATTTGCCGCATATTTTTGAGCCGTTTTTTACAACCAAGCAGCGCGGTGCCGAACGCAGTGCCGGATTGGGCCTTTCTATCGTGTATTCTCTTGTCAAGGCCGCGCAGGGACAGATCCGGGTCAAAAGCAGTTTGCGAAAAGGGACGAGCGTGTATTTGGTTTTCCCCCTGGCGGATCATGGCAAAACTCATCATCGCCTCCGCAAGTAAAATTATGTTAAATCCCGACGAGATTTTTATGCGTGAAGCGCTCAAAGCCGCCCGGCGCGCTCAGGAAGCCGATGAAGTGCCGATCGGCGCTGTTATCACCTTTAATAATCAGATCGTTGCCAAAGCGCACAATCAGGTGGAGCTTTTAAAGGACCCGACGGCCCACGCGGAAATAATTGCGATCACGCAAGCCGCGGCCGCGCTTTCCAGTAAATGGTTGCAAGGATGTACGCTCTACGTGACACTCGAGCCGTGCGCCATGTGCGCCGGGGCCATTGTTTTGTCACGGCTGGATCGAATTTGCTTCGGTGCCTTTGATCCTAAGGCCGGTTGTGGCGGGTCGGTCATGAATGTTTTGAATCATCCTCAACTCAATCACCGCCCGGAAATCAAAACCGGAATTTTCGCCGCAGATTGTTCGCTGATCCTCAGTGAATATTTTCAAAAGAAACGCGGCGCCTTAAAGGACAGCAGGAGCGAACGCGCGGCCGAAAATCGGCTTGGGGGACCGGACAGCAATAAATAAAAGAGCTTGCAGAAAAAAGCAAGGTGGTTTAGTCTATACGAATTGAAATTTGGAAAGCGGCGTGGGCAGGTCCAGCACCGCGTCGATTTTGCTGCAAAATTTCGTCAAGCTTTTGGAGAGGTGCCGGAGTGGCCGAACGGAGCTGCCTGCTAAGCAGTTGACCTGGGAAACTGGGTCCTCGGGTTCGAATCCCGACCTCTCCGCCATTTGTTTTTGTAAGCCGTTGGGTCAGAAACAAGTTGCCGTAATCACTTCATTTTTAAAGTGGTTGCGGCATTTTTGTTTGTCTGGCATGTTTTGATGGTTATGCATGTTTTGAAATGTTCGCTGCACAAAATTAGCACACTAAAAAGGGTGGGGAGGGTAACCTATTTTTTTGCATCTACTACCCCTCGTGACTCCATCACGCACAGAGATAACCTACCCCTAATTTTTTCACCCCCTGATGGATCGTAAGCAAAGAAACTCTGCACTAATTTTTTTTAGTTCTTGACCGCATAGCCACTGTTGTATTATAAATACAACAAAAGGAGAATTTATGAAATTTGGAGAGCTGTTTAGGAAATTAAGAAAAGCATCGGGCACACCGTCGCTTCGTGAGTTTTGTCGGCAAAATGGTTTTGATGCCCCCAATATAAGCAGGCTTGAACGAAGTCTAGTTCGACCACCGCAATCTGAAGCAATCCTTAAAACGTATGCGAAAGCTTTAAAGATGCAAGAGGGCTCATCTGAGTGGGATAGGTTTATTGAATTAGCTGCGTTGGAAAACGATATGCTTCCATCGCAAATTAAAAACAGCCAAATTTTAAGTTCAAATTTTCCAGAAGTCCTTAAAAGGTATCGGGAAGAAAGAAAGTATCCCGGGTCTTGGGTCACAGCGATTCAGTTGGAGGGTTGGGCGGAAACATCCGATGCGGCATTTAGTGTTCCGCGGCTAATTCGACGATTAATTTTAGCTTCTGTTGATCAAAATGCGGTAACACTTATGGATTTCCCGGCTGATGAAGGTGTTTGGAAGCCGAGTTTAGATGGTACTTTGAATATCGTTGATGGAAAGGGAAATGCTTTTATCCCGGATGGCGTTAGCGCATGGGAAATGAGTGCTCAGAAAAAAGACATAAGCGGTAAAGCTGACTCTGATTTTGATAAAAGAACTAAGAATCCGCCTTCCGGTATCGATCCGCGGCAAACAGTCTTTGTCTTTTTTACTCCTCACAAATGGGCAAAGAAAAATGAATGGCGAGAAGAAAAAAAGAAGCTGAACATTTGGAAAGATGTCCGTGTTTACGATAGCACGATTGTCGAAGAATGGTTTGAAGTTGCACGAGCTGCTGATATTTGGTTTTCTAAGCTCATCGGTCGACGCCCGGAAAATATTACTGATATTTGTGATCACTGGGAGAACCTTGCCACACTATCCAATCCTCGATTTAAACCGGCCGTTTTTATGGCATCGAGAGATTCAGCCGCTATATTCTTGAAGGAATGGTTCGCGGGACCGCCAAAGACGGCGGCTATTGAAGGACATTCACCCAATGAGGTGATTGATTTCGTTGCGGCCTATACCGCGAGCTTGTCTGCGGATCAGCGGGTAGCCATCGAATTGAAAACGGTAATTGTTGAAGATCAAGCCGCATGGAAATTTTTGAGTTCCGCTAGTGGTAAATTCTTTTTAATTCCCAAGCCTTCGCTTGAAATTGAACCTGAGGCTATTAATGGGGCTGTTCGGCAAGGCCATCATGTTTTAATGGTGCTGCCGCGTCTTTTAGATGATCATTCACATAAATTATCACGAGTCCATGATTACGATTTGGAAAAAGCTCTTGCAGATTCTGATTTCCTTCCAGCTGACGCTAAACGGCTTGCCAAAGAAGCGGGGGGTAGTTTAACAATTTTAAAGAGACGTTTGCCGGGATATGGTAAGGTCAACATTCCGGCCTGGACTAAATCTCATGATGCAAAATTTTTACTGCCGATTCTTCTTGTGGGACGATGGGATGATAGCTTAATAGCAGATCAGAAAGCAATTACGGCTTTGGGAAAGCCGTATCAGGAGGTTCTTGAAGCTGTTAACCATTTTCGCACCGTTAATGATCCCGTTGTCATGAAGAGTAATTCTATCTGGAGTCTGATTTCTCGTGATGATTCGTGGGAGTTGTTGTCTTCCAAGCTTACTGCAAAAGACCTTGATGCTTTTGAAAAACTTGCGGTGATGGTTTTGGGCGAATCTGATCCACGGTATGACCTTCCTCCCAAGGAGCGGTTATTTGCTTCAATAAAAAACAAAACCCCCAAGTTTTCTAGTCATCTTAAAAAAGGCATTGCCGAAACATTGGTTTTATTGGCTGTTAAGAACACGCATGTAGTCCAAACGCCAGTTCGTCCTTCCTTTCGTGTCGATAAAGTTGTTTCGAAGCTTTTAAAAGGCGCTGACTGGAAACGTTGGGCGTCGTTAAATTCAAATCTTTCGTTATTGGCGGAAGCGGCACCGGACATTTTTATCGCTGCCGTACAACACGACTTGCAGAGTAAGAAGCCTGAGATTCCCCCGTTGTTTGTTGATGAAGAGGAGTCTTTAATGACAGGGTGGTGTAATCACTCCGGTGTGCTTTGGGCGTTGGAGACTCTTGCTTGGAGCCCAACTTATGTAACTTCGGCGGTATTGATTTTGGCTAGGCTAGATGAACTTGATCCCCCTAAAAGTAAATGGGGAAATCGTCCAAATGCTACGTTAAGAGAAATCTTTTTGCCATGGATGCCACAAACAGCGGCTAATGCGGATCAACGTATTGAGGTGCTTAAGAAGCTTCTCGATAAATTTCAGGCAGTTGGTTTAAAGCTGCTGCTGAAACTATTGCCGGAGTCTTATAGCACTTCTGGTTACACGCGGCAGCCGTCTTGGCGTGAATGGGCGTTAGGGGTCCCGGCACGAGCAACTGGTCGTGATTTTGTAAAGGTGTCGGAGTGGTGCGGGGAGAAGCTGGCAGAGGGGCTTGGAAAAGATGGTGAACTATGGGCAGCGGTTATTGACCGGATGGAGAATTTACCCAAAAAATCGTTTGATGCTCTTATTGAAAAGTTGAAAACCATCCAGATTGAAAAATTGTCGAAAAAGACGATTGAGCAGGTCTTTGATGCAGTACGTGAAAAAATAACACGACATCGTGCCTTTTCTGATGCTAGCTGGGCAATGTCCGCAGAGATGTTGACGTTGCTTGAATCAATAAAGACTCGTTTTATCCCGGCTGATTTGATGATTAAGCACAAATGGCTTTTTGACAGTTTTCCTGAAATAGAGGAAGCGCGTGAAGATTATAATCGTCGGGAAGAAATTATATTTAAAAAAAGACGAGATGCTCTTGTTGAGATTCTTGACGAGGGAGACATCTCTAAGGTTTTAGAATTTGCTCGAATTGTTAGCGCTCCGCACTCAATCGGTTGGACTTTAGGTAGAGCTAACTTATTGAAGTGGGAAGATGAGTTGATCCCCGGACTTTTAGGTGCCAAAGATGCTACGCTTGCCTTGTTAGCATCAGGATATATATCCGGTCGCTTCTACATTAATAATGAGCCGCAATGGAATTGGATAAAGCAGTTTCCTTTAAAAAAATGGACATATGAACAGGTTAGTGCGGTGTTGGTTTTATTGCCATTTGAGCCAACCACATGGAATTTGGTTGAGTCATTGGGGGAAAAAGCCACGGCTTCTTATTGGTCCGCTCGAAACTCGGATATTTATCGCGGAAAGAATCTTAAGGAGCTTGAGTACGCGGTGTCCATGTTATTAAAGTATCGACGACCCTTCCGTGCCATTGATTTACTGGATATGGCTTTGCATAATAAGCTTGTCGCAACTAGCGCAGTGATTATGTCGGCGTTAGAAAGTGCGCTAGAGCTCTCAAGTGAAGAGGCTAAAGAGCAGATTGGAAGCAGTGAAAGATATCGGCTTCAGGAGCTTTTTAAATTTCTACAAGATCAGGCGGATGTTGACCGACAACGGTTGGCATCTCTTGAATGGGCGTACTTAAGTGTGCTTGATGGGCGTCCTGAAGGCGTAAGTCCCAAAACCCTGCATGAATTAATAAGGTCCGATCCTAAATTTTTCAGTGATCTTATCGCCCGGGTTTTTCGATCTACAAATGAACCGAAGAAGCCGGTTAAGGCAAAAGAGAAGGCCGCTGGGATTAATGCCTACAAGTTGCTTGAGTCGCTAAAATGGGTGCCCGGAACGGTTGAGGGTGGAGAAGTTGATAGCAAAAAGCTCAAGTCATGGATCGATGAAGCAAAGACTCTCTGTTCGAAATCCGGCCATATCGAAGTTTGTGACTCTAGAATCGGTGAAATGCTTGCATATTCCCCCAGTGATAAAACGGATGGTGCTTGGCCGTGTGTCCCCATTCGAGAAGTTTTGGAGGATGGAAGTGAAGAACTTCGCCGCGGCTTTCAACGCGGTGTTTACAACAAGCGGGGAATGCATTGGCGTTCAATGGCCGAAGGGGGGCAACAAGAACGTCTTTTAGAAAAACAGTATAGCGACTGGGCAGAAAAGATCGGCTTTAGATGGCCCTCTGTGGGACTGGTGTTAAGAAATATTGCCACGGGTTACCAGCTTGAGGCCCAGCAGCGTGATGAAGAAGATCAAGCATAAGCTATAAAGAAGGCTGGTTGACGGGTGCGGCTTATTGGTCAATTAGCTTTGAGATTTTGATTTTTAAAGCCGAAGCAATTTTTTCGAGATTCTGCACACCGATATTCTTTTCTCCGCGTTCAATTTGGCCAATGTAAGCACGATGTAGCCCGGCTTCATGAGCTAATGCTTCTTGACTTAAGCCTTTTGCTATGCGGTAGTCGCGGATTTTATCGCCCACATGTTTGTTGATATTCGCCATATTCTCTCGTTGTTGATGAGATTATATGGCCCTGCTACTTTTCGGTCGACTACCTAAAGGTAGCATTATTTCTTGAGGTTTTATTTGGCTATGATAAAGTAAATCAACGAGCTCTTTTGAAAGTAAAAGCACAGTGAATATGTTGGGGGTGGAATGATTGCTAAACCAGCAGGAACTAAAACATTCGTTTTGTTTAAATTCTTTATTTTAGTCTGGAGTTGTATTTTGCTTGGCTTGGTGCAATCGCCAGCCAGGGGTGATATTTTTGACCAGATTGCAGCCAATCGCACAAACGAGCCAGCTATCGACTTTAGTAAATTGCCTGATCATTTCATTCCGGATAAAGAACAAAACTTTACGATTTTCACAAGTTCTTTTTCTGTTTCACAAATTTTGA
>JANPFV010000018.1:0-2136 GCA_031423615.1 Candidatus Omnitrophota bacterium | reverse complement strand
TAGTGTCGACGGACAGGGTAAAGTGTTTTTTAACATAGTGAGGATTTACAGGTGAAAGCACAAATTAAATCCGAAAAGGAGGATTTAACCAGGGTGTCAATACAAGAGAATTTGATCTGGCTAGCGTTAAGAATATTACAGCTCACCCCAGGTGCCAATTCGGGAAGATATATAGTGGGGTTGGGTTCTTCAAATGCGTCCTCAGCCAAGACCAATGTTGGACAGTTGTTGATGACCGAACCTCAACTCATTGAAGAAGCAAGTGCAGTGATTGCGAATAAGAAGGAAAGCCAAAGGAAGATGTGGGATTTACTTGATGCAATTACAGCAAAAAATCTGGCCATTGTTGGAGAAAGAAATTTTAAAGAGGGTCGATTTGCAGACGGACGTATATACTCTACGGATTTATATTCTCCTATAGATACAAAGAGTAAGGGAAGTAATTCCTTTTCTACTGTGGTAAGAGTTTACGGTAAAGTGGGCTCGCTGGAGGGCTTTGCAATTCTTGCGGGAGATCAAACAAGTCAGCCCGCCTCAGATTTGGAAAAGCAGTACAAGGCCTATGTTGCATCCGCGCCCGCGGCTTCATCTTCCCTTACTTCAGCGTCAAAGAATCAGGACGGTAGTATCCAGTTTGACCCGGCGAAAGTGAATATAAAAATCGGACGTGACGAGCACGGCGCTCTATTGCCTTTGTCCCAGCAGAATATAAAACAAATTAACATGCCGGAGGGAAGCATTAAATCAGCGTCAAATGGTCAGTACGGTGGTATCGACTTTGATCCGACGAACATGAACCTGCAAATCAAGCGCGACGGGCGTGGCGTTCCTTTGCCCTTACCCCAGCAAAATCTGGAGCATATAAACATTCAAGGTCTTGATCCGATTATTATTCATATCGTGCCTATGAATGCAGAAAATTTGCCTATCTTTTTAGGAGAAGCTCCCAAAGACCCCGCGCGAGAGCCGGAATTGGCGGCGGGGTAGAATGTTAGTGATTTAACCGTTCTGCTGAGTCCTACTAAGAATTATCAATCTCATAATTGAAAAGGAGTGGAATCATGATGAAAACATTCGTTTTAAGTGTTCTAATCATAGGCGCAGGATTTACAGCCAGCGCTTATGCTCAGGTGGTGCCGATTCCCGTCAAGAATTGCACGGAATTGCAAAATATCGGTTTAAATTATATGACCGTTGGCGGGAATTATGTTTTAGCTAACGATATTGATTGTTCCGATTCTAAAAATTATAACGATAAGCAAGGTTTTAATCCTATCGGTGTCCCTTACAATTCTTTTCGGGGGACATTTGACGGGAATGGACATACCATTTCCAACCTTTATATCGACGGCCGGTTTTTAAACGGTTATTATCCTGTGGGGGATCATCGCGCCAATTCCCCCTTTGCCAAGGGTTTGTTTGGTTATTCTGTGGGAACGATTAAAAATGTCACGCTTTTAGATGCGCGGGTACAAGGCCTAAGTGCGGTCGGGGCGGTCGTAGGCTTGGCCGTGCGGGCGTCAATCGTCAATGTTCATGTCGCTTCTTCATCTGTTAAGGGATCGCTCATTATGGCTTCCGAGAAAGCGACGGCGGCCAACAGTATTGTGGGTGGGATTGTCGGAGTGGCGGTGGCCGGTACAGCGATTATAAATTCATCCGTTGATGCTAATCTATCCGGGCCGGGAACGATCGGCGGCTTAGTCGGCAGTAATGCGGGGGATTTGAATAATTGTACATTTTCTGGCGTTATTGCTTCCAAACAGCCCACGACGTTTAATACCAACGTCAGCACCGTCGGAATGTTAGTGGGAGTCAGCCCCGCATCTGCGCTCAGCACCCCGGGCATCGTCCAAGAATGTTATGCTAATGGTGAGTTATATCTGGGCATGGGCAATCGACGAAATTTGACATGGTAAATGGATTTTTCTTTTTGTTTTAAAGAAAAGAAGTGCCATCGCCAACCAGACAATGATTGAGAATAAAAGGGACGGGTGGGGTTATCCGTCCCTTTTAAATTTAGTGTGCGCGGCATGCCTGTGAACTAGACGGTGAAAGACCGTTACGGAGGAGATAGCACCAACCGTTAGCCAAAGGCAAGGGTGTCCGTCGCGAGGCGGAATCTGAAAGAAGTCA
>JANPFV010000017.1:0-1755 GCA_031423615.1 Candidatus Omnitrophota bacterium | reverse complement strand
CGGCACGAAAGTTACTGGGGATTATTTATAACACGCTTAAGCATAAATGGGTATTTGAAGATTTTAATAATTTTAAATTAGCGCCACAATGCGCTTAATAAATATCAGTTGAGTAGAATCAATTGATTTTTAACATAGGAGTTAACAATGAGATTTTTTTGGTTATTAGCTGTTGTGGGTGTTGTGATCTTTGGCGTGGTCTCTTTTGGCTGGGTCAATGTCCATCCGACGGAAGTCGCGGTCGAGGTCAATAAAATTGCCGGGAAAGTGGGCGATAAACCCTTGGGGGTCGGTTACCATTTTTATAACCGTTGGATTACAGACATGGTCATTTATAAAGTTGCGGCCCGGGCCTATCCGTCCGACACCTTAGCCAGCGAAGAGGCTAAAAAATATACATTGGAGTTGAAAACAAATGATGGACAAAATGTCGAAGTGGATTTGACCATCATTTATGCGTTAGACGCCAAGGGAGTGCCGGAATTGCATCAACAGATTGGCAGCAATTATGAAGATCAGATTCTTCTTCCCCAAATCCGCTCGGAAGCGCGTCTGGCGATCGGAAGTTTTTCCGCCGAAGAAATTTATCAAGGGAAAGTCCGCGACACCATGCAACAAGCTATTAAGCAAAAGCTGGTTGATGCTTTGCAGAAATATTCGGCCATTCAAATTCATGATGCTTTGATACGGTCGTTCCAGTTTAGCCCGGATTTTCAAAAGGCCATTGAACAAAAGAAATTAGCCGGACAACAGGTTGAAATAAATAAAAACCGCGCTTTAGCGCAAGAGGAAGAAGCCAAGCGTCAAGAGGCCGAAGCGCGTGGGTATAAATTAAAAGCCGTGCAGGAAGCCGAAGGCCGGGCACAAAGCGCTAAAATTGAAGCGGACGCCAATCGCTATAAACTTGAACAAGAAGCGGCGGGTAATCTTGCTATTTTGAAAGCCAATGCGGAAGGACAAAAACTTTTGGCTGATGCCGTAGGCGGCGGACAAAATGTTGTGGCTTTAAAATTTGCCGAAAATATTTCCGATAAACTGCAAATTTATGGTTATCCCGTCGGACAGCAAACGACATCGATCATGGATGTTTCCGGAGTTTTTGGGCAGATGTTTAAGAATAATAAGCCATAAGTGTTATGTAAATATTTCTTGACACGTTTGCAGGCTCTATGTATACTTTAAAACGTAGTAAACAAAAGATTAGCGAATTCTGTGCCGCAAGGAGAGGATAACGATCTTTGCGGTCTTTTTAATTTGCTAATTTTTTCCCCGTCATGTTGGTCTAGTGTTCAGGTAGTCTGAAACAGAGCAGGGCGTGGGGCCTGAGCGCTTTACTATAGTGTAGGGGAAAGGAGGCAACAAAAAAATGGCAAAAGGTAAAGTTAAATGGTTCAGCGACCAAAAAGGTTATGGCTTCATCACTCCGGAATCCGGCAATGATGTCTTCGTGCACCACAGCTCTATTCAGGGTGAAGGTTACAAGACGTTAGCTGAAGGTCAGGAAGTCGAATTCCAAATCGAAAAAGGTCCTAAGGGCGAACAAGCGACAAACGTTGTCAAATTGTAAAGTTCCACGGCTTTTAAGCCGGGGAATGGAATCCTCGTCAGAAAGCGTTCTTTATTTATAATAGAGATGAAGTTTTCTGTTGCGAGGGTAAGCCTTGACATAATCAAGAAAAGGTCCGGTTCTCAAAAGAGATCCGGGCCTTTTTCTTTGGTGTGCGCGGCATGCCTGTGAACTAGACGGTGAAAGAC
>JANPFV010000016.1:0-9575 GCA_031423615.1 Candidatus Omnitrophota bacterium | reverse complement strand
CAACCATTCAGTATTATTGGCAATATGCAAGGGTTTGCTGATACAAGAGGTACTTTGTTTTTTAATATTGAAGAAATTTTAAGAATAAAACAACCCTATGCTTTTTTATTAGAAAATGTAAAACAATTAAAAACTCATGATAATGGAAGAACCTTTAGAACGATAATCCAAAAATTAGAGCAGTTAGAATATACAGTTCATAGTACTGTTTTAAATGCTTTGGATTATGGGTTGCCTCAAAAGAGGGAAAGGACAATTATTGTCGGTTTTAAGGAAAATATTGCTTTTAAATTTCCTGAAAAATTGTCTACTTCGATTTCTTTAAGTGAGATTTTAGAAAATGAGGAAAATGTAGATAAAAAATTATTTGCTTCTGAAAGAATTTTGGAAAACAGGAAAGCTAAAATTAAAAAAGAACCTTTTTATCCATCGGTTTGGCATGAAAATAAAGGAGGTAATATTTCAATATTGCCCTTCTCTTGTGCTTTGAGAGCTGGAGGTTCTTATAATTATTTATTAGTTAATGGTAATCGTCGCCCCTCTTCCAGAGAACTACTTAGATTACAGGGCTTCCCTGATGATTATAAGATAGTAGTTGGTTATGGTGCAATGCGGAAGCTTACAGGCAATAGTGTAGCAGTGCCTGTATTCAAAGCATTAGCTGGAGAGATTGTTAAAGCTATTAATAGTCATGAAATTAAGCCGTCTTTTAAACAACTTACTTTATTAGAATCTCAATATGAATTTAATACAAGCCAAACAAGCTATTGATAAGGTCATTGCCAAGGCAAGAGTACATTTGTATAAACCTATCCAAATTGCAGAAATTTTACACAGAGACCGCGTATATGGTGACATTGAACTTATGCGTCTCGATACATACAGGTCTGCTTCAAAGAAATGGCGCGATGTTGTTTGTGTTCAATTTTTAGGGCGTGTTAGTACATCCTCTGCGCGATACCAAGATGATATATTTAACGAAAGTGCAATACCTCCGCATTTATTAGAAATATTAGGTGAAGAGAATAGAAAAAAAAATGGTATTGTTGAAGCATACATTTACAAACGATTTGCAGAACGTTTTACACAAATGTCAGGAGGATTAGATTATTCTGTTACACATGATAGAAATAATTTTCAACTTTCTGAGTTTTTACAGCTTTTCTGGCAACAAGCAGGATTAAGAAGGAGTATAGATAAGCTTTATGAAATAATTGTTTATGCGTTATTTTCAGCAATTGTTTCAGAATTAGAGTTAACAGTAGAGGTTTCTTTGAACCCTGATAAGAAATCTATATTAGAAGAATTTCAAGACTTTGCCAGTCGTGTGATAAATATTCAGCCAGACCTTACCTCATTCAAAACGCCTGCAAGAATCTATAGAGTAGGTGTTACAAATGCAGCCGATAGAGGATTAGATATGTGGGCTAATTTTGGATTAGCCATACAAATTAAACATCTTTCTTTGAGTGAAGAATTGGCTGAAAATATTGTGGGTTCAGTTAATGCAGACAGAATAGTAATTGTTTGCAAGCAAGCAGAGCAGAAAACAATTATTTCACTGCTCAATCAAATTGGATGGAAGTCTCGTATTCAAAGTATTGTTACAGAGGTTGACCTTGATAATTGGTATGAAAAGGCTTTAAGAGGCAAATATGGGCACACTATAGGTGATGAAGTTCTTAAAATACTTGTTAGTGAAATTATTCTTGAGTTTCCTGTTACTGAAAATTCTGAATTTATAGAGTTTATCAATAAGCGGAGTTACAATAATCTTAGGGACGATTTCTGGGATTTTAAAGAACAACTGTTTTAATTAAATTTATCCCTGACCTTCGACCCTTTTGGTGGAGTTTCGCTAACCATACTAAAAACTGTGTGATATTGAGGTGGTATAATTACCATCTAAGCAACTCGCCAGACCCACGACCCTTTTGGTGGAGTTGCGCCATATTCCAAAAAATCAGTGCAATACTAAGGGGAGGCATAATATCCTAAAAGCCCCAAAACCTTCGACCCTTTTGGTGGAGTTTGTAGCCCAAATTTGAACTCGCGCCGTACTGAGGGGGGTATAATTGCCGCCTAAGCAGTTCGGCAAATCCACGCCCCTTTTGGTGGAGAATACCCTTGAAAGTTATCCACAAAAGCTGTGTATAGTTGAATTTATCCACGACCCCTTTAGTGGAGAGTACCATCTTATCCACGACCCTTTTGGTGGAATTATGCCCTAAAAGTTCGACCCTTTTGGTGGACAATCCTATAGTCTTAAACCTATATCTTTTTCTTAAACCTATATTGGTCTGTGGATATGTGAATAACGTGTTCGCTACCGCTCACAGTTTTTTATTTTTTTCTTTGCTGGTGAAAAGAAAAATTAGAGTGGGGGCAGCGGCGGGGCTATTTTTCAGATTTGGGCAGAAAGGACTGTTTTTCAGTAAGCGCAGCTTTCAGAAACAGCATGGGGTTTTGTTCTCTTACATCTTTGATGGCTTTATCGAGTTTACCATCTTCAATGTCGTCACGGACTTGTTTTATCATCCCGACCATCGTATCTCTTACCGTTTCGTTTTTCATACTTCTTCGTATTCGGTGAATAAATCGGATTGATGCAATACCTGCTCTTTTTCGTTCAGTTGCTCGTCAAACCAAATGAGCAAGGCGACAAGCTCATCCTTTGTAAACGCCTTGCGTATTTCTTCTTCTGAAAAACGGAGGGTTTTTAACGCCTTAAATTTGGCGAGTATATCCGCAAACCGTGTATTATACTTAATTGCGGTTTTTGGCGGAGAATTAACCGTTAATAGTTCCATGAACGAGATATTTAGATTACAAAACTAAGGAAACTTTGATGTATTGCCACCATTGGGGTGAATAAAAATCACCGAATAAAGATTTTTAATCGCTTTGAGCAAAAAAACGCCCGTACAGCGCAAGAAATCTTTTTGGGCTACCTACCCACCAGACGCCCGATACTTTAGTCTGTGCGGCGAAGATTTGCCGCGAATTGAGGGCTTTTATATTTGTTCTCTCCCCCTCCTCTTTCAGGTTGTTGTAAAATTACATCCTTGCAAGATTATTGATGTAAAGATTATTTATTTTGTGAAATAAATAATCTATCATACCTTTGTACAAAATAGGAAAAATATGATTATTAGCTCAATGAATTTTAAAGGTGGTGCTGGCAAAACGATGGTCTGCACCAATCTTGCCGCCGCTTTCGCACAGG
Source organism: Candidatus Omnitrophota bacterium (assembly GCA_031423615.1). Lineage (GTDB taxonomy): Bacteria > Omnitrophota > Gorgyraeia > Zapsychrales > JANLHA01 > JADLGJ01. The sequence goes on along the minus strand of JANPFV010000016.1, from coordinate 6,349 downwards.
CGGGTAAAAAGGTTTGTATCGTTGATACAGACGAATCGTTTGCCTCCACAAAATGGGCTGGCAGACGGGAGGAACAAAATTTAAAGCCCTCTATCCCCGTTGCTCAAATGATAGAATCTAAAACCATCGTTTCATTAGTCCGTCAGCTTGACGAAGCTAATGACGTGATTTTGATAGATGCCCCGCCCCGCCTGAATCCCTTAGTAAGTAAAATTATTTTACTGAGTGATTTAGTCATTATCCCCGTACCTCCAAAAAGCGGAAATGATAGAGAAGTGACGGAGGATTTTTTACAACGGTTTGAAGCCGTGCAGGAACAGCGCACAGACGGAGGGCGCACCCCCGCCTATCTTCTCGTGAATATGGTAAAAGAAGGGTATAATTTGCACTCTACTTTTATCGCTTCCCTTCCCCAACTTTGCGAAGATTATGGGGTAAAGATGTTTGAAACCCGCATTAACGATTTAGTGGCGTTTGGAGAATCAAACCAATTTGGTTTAGGGGTGACGGAATACACTACCGAAAAAGCAAAAAAGCAGTTCATTACTTTTTTTAACGAAGTTCAACGATATTTAGAAATCTAAAAAAGAAGTTACATCATGGCAAAAAAGAACGAATTATTGGATAGTTTCAATACTTCCCGAAAAAGCAAAACGGTATTACTCGCCGATGATATAGACCGTATTGCAGAAGGCATTGAAGAATCTAAAGCCGTAACAGCCCCTAAACAGGTGGTGCAGGATGATACAGAAAAATGGATTAAAACCAGCCTTGATTTCCCTGAATCACTCTATGAGGATATGAAAATAAGCCTTATAAAAAACAAGAAAAAGCAATCTATGAAAGATTATATACTGGATTTAGTAAGACAGGATTTATACAGTAAAAAATAGATTATTGATGCTAAGATTATTTATTTCAAGATTATTGAAATAAGGATTATTTTATGAATACAGCCCAAGCCAAACAGCTACCCATGCCCGAAATTTTATCCCGCCTTGGTTATTCGCCTGTAAAAGTGGCGAAAGGCGGAAATGAATTTTGGTATTGCTCTCCGTTCAGAGCAGAGAAAGACCCGTCCTTTCATATCTCTATAGGAAGGGCAGGGTTTTGGATATGGAATGACTTTGGCGACCGTGGCGGCACGGTGATAGATTTTATCATGCGTCACCAAAATTTTACCCACCTTCCCGATGCGCTCAATTTTTTGGAGGGAATGTTTAAGGGCAGCTTGTTTGATGCGCCGATAAGACCCAGCAGGGCAGGGGAGAAAGCAGAACCCGACCTTTTTTCTTTTCACCAGCAAGACGCACCCGCAGGGGAAAATGAAGAAAAATTGTTAGAATTTGTGAGCGCAGAACCCCTCACCAATCCTGTCATTTTGTCATATCTTGAAAAAGAAAGGTGCATACCCCGCAGAATCGCGCAGCGATTTTTGAAAGAAATCAAATACCACAACAAGAAAAACGGCAAAGATTACTTTGCCTTTGGCATGGAAAATCAAAGTGGCGGGTACGAAATCCGCGCCGCATCCAACCAGCACCCCTTTAAGTCTGCCTTGAACGGGCGAGATATTACGGTAATCAAAGGCACAAGCCCAGCGCGGGGCATCGTGAATGTCTTTGAAGGCATGACCGATTTCCTCTCTTTTTTGGTGATGATGAATTTTGAAACCGTTACAGGCGACTGCCTGATTATGCACTCCCTTTCATCCTTCCCGCGCAGCGTTGAGCATATCAAGGGCGCAGCCTATCAAACCATCAACACCTTTTTAGACAACAACCCCGCAGGGCTGGCAGGAACAGAGCGTTTTCAACAGACCTTCCCCGATAAGGTGAAGCCCTATAATTCTATGTTTGCTATGTATGTAGATTTGAACGATGCACTGAGGGCGAACATCACTACTATTTTTCGCTAATGTTAACTTGTCGGTCAATCCTTTTCAGAGTCTTCCTCTTTGTCAGCTTGATATTTGTGGTAACTGCATAATCCATCATTTTCATCTAAATTTAATACTTCATTTAATGGAATCTCTGCACCACAAAGTTTACATTCTTTATCATCATAGCGAGAGATGATATTATCTAAAACAGCCCCTTGTTTTGGACTTAAAAGCTTAGTCCCCTTTGAATTGACATGGGCAACAATTCCTTTTTCTGTACTGTTTTCTAAAATGTCTTGTTCAACAAGCTGAGAGATAAAATCTGCGAAATCTGAAACCCAATTGTTTCCGTCTTTTTCTGCAAACATCAAATCGTCACTGTCATAAGGTGGATATTTCATTATTTATTGATTTACTGGTTTAGGCAAATTCTAACAAATCTTCGTCAAAAGCACCTGCTTTTTCACCATTCGACCATTCACATTCTACCTTTTTGGGTAGGCGAGGGCTATGGTCATTAGGGAAAAGCTTTTTATTGTGCCTAAGAAATGTCATGTCCATTTCATATTTTTTAACGACCATTTCATCGCCACCTGTTTTTAGCCTAACGACATCTCCGTTGGAAAACTTTGTCATATTTTTATATTTTCAATTATTATTTTATAATTTTTACAATGCCAAAACTACGGATAAGCGAATAAAGTTCAGCATAGCTGAATTATTTTATTTTGGCTTAGGGCTTCGCCCCCCGCGCCTGTCAAAGGGTATCCCCAACCTTCCTACATTCGCTTTGCTCATTCCGTGCAGGACGGGTGATGCCCCTCCCTTTGACACTTGCACCCCCACTGTTCGCCACGAGGCAGAGGGTAAGAAACGACCCGTTTTTTACCCCTGCAAACCAACCAAGTGAGGCAATAATGAGCGATTTTTTAACCCCTTCCCTTGATTCTGTCATCAAATCTTCACACTCAAACACCCTTTCCCCTGATAAGCTGGACGCGTTTTCTTCGCTCTCCCAGCGTGTACCTAATCAGGTCAATTCTTGCTCTATGGCTTCGCCCAGGACTGATGAAGAAAACACGATTTCTTCACAAAAAAAACAATCAGAAATGAAAAAGGCAGCAAGCAAAAATACCTCGCCTGATATGTACGAGGTAATCACAAACCGCATTATTGAACAGCTTGAAAAAGGCACTTTGCCTTGGCGCAAAACATGGTCAAGCTATGGATTGGCTAAAAACTACGTCTCAAACAAGACGTATAAGGGCATCAATATGTTGATGATGAATTTCTTTTCACCCCATGCAATCCCTTATTACCTCACCTATAAACAGGCGCAGGAATTAGGCGGAAACGTTAAGAAAGGCGCAAAAGCTGAACAGGTTATTTTCTTCAAAATGTTGTTCAAGGATAGCAACGACAACACCATTTCAAAAGAAGCAGCCGAAACAGCAGAAGGCGTGAAAGTGCTTAAATTTCTCAAATATTACAATGTTTTTAATGTCGCAGATATTGAAGGGATTGAATTTAAGTTTGAAGAAGTGAAGCTAAAACCCAATGAAAAAATTGAACGGTGCGAACAGGTAACAACCAATTACCCGAACCAGCCAAAGTATGCTTTTGAGGACGTAACGGGGGCATATTATAGCCCAAGTGATGATTTTATCAATATGCCACCGATAGAGCACCACGATGATTCAGAAGCCTACTATGCAACATTTTTTCATGAATTGATTCACTCCACAGGACACGCAAAACGTCTTGGCAGGGAAGAAGTCACCAACCCTAACAAATTTGGGTCAGTGCCTTATTCTGAGGAAGAATTGGTTGCAGAATTGGGAGCATCTTTTCTTTGCGGTATTGCAGGAATAGACCGCGACCCCATTATTGAGAACGCCGCCGCATATATTAACGGCTGGTTAGGTAAGCTCAAAGGGGATAAACAGTTTATTTTCAAGGCAGCAGCCGAAGCGCAAAAAGCAGTAGATTTCATCATTGGCAGCACCTTTGAAGAAGTCGAAGCCGAGTAGCAGAAATGAAAGAGCAGGGGTAAAACCTTGCTCTTTTTTTTCGCCTACGGCGGGTTTTGCTTAGGGCTTCGCCCCCCGCGCCTGTCAAAGGGTATCCCCAACCTTCCTACATTTCGCTTTGCTCATTTCGTGCAGGACGGGTGATGCCCCTCCCTTTGACACTTGCACCCCCACTGTTCGCCACGAGGCAGAGGGTAAGAAACGACCCCGTTTTTTACCCTTTTAACCAACCAAGTGAGGATTTTATGAGCGACCTTTTCACCGAATTACGCCACTTTACAGGCAGTGGAGAAGTTTTCAGACACAACCTAAACCGTTCCTTTGTTTATACTGAGGGGGTGCAATATATGGCAGAGAAAGCAAGTGCATACTGGCTGATTGATTATATTCTAAGCTATCAACATTTTGCGGAAGTCCGAGCCGAACCCTTCCAAACATGGAAAATGGAGGTGAAAGACAATGAAGGGATAATGACCCTAACAGACGGAAATAAACGAATAATTAAAACTTTCAAGATAGAGTTTACCGACTTCCCACTGGAAAAAATATCCCTTTGGCTGATAGATAAAACCTTAATGCTACCCAGCGAATACTAAACCCAATCAATCCCACAACCTAAAAGGAATTTTCATCATGGCAAATAACAACCGCATAGAATTAGAGGGCAATTTAGGCAAAGACCCCCGCATCATCGAGAAGGAGGGCAAGCAGTTTGCAGCCCTGAGCATCGCTACAACCGACAGCTACAAAGACGATAAAGGGCAGTGGCAGAACAGGGAAACCATTTGGCATAATGTGCTGATTTTCCGCCCGACTACCATCACCTTTGCAAAGGATTTTAAGAAGGGCGACAGAGTGCGCGTAGTAGGTTCAATTTCATACCGACCCTATGAGAAAGCCGACGGTTACAAGTTGATGGAAGCGGTCATTATTGCTTCATACATTGAGAAGGCAGAATTAACTACCAAAGAGCCGACCGCCGCAGAAGTGGCACAAGCTGCCCAAGCTATGGAAGGCTAAAATACTGAGGGGGGCAAAACTTTTGCTCCCCTTTTTATAGCCCCTGACTTCTCACCACGCCTTTTTGTTGATAGCCCTGTCTTGTAAGATTTCCAATAATGGCTTGCAATTTTTGAGGTGAAGCATCATCCCCTATTTGGGTTTCTTTTCCCTTTTCTTGAAATAAGAGGGTTTCCATAGTCTTGTTTTTGCTATCCACTTCAAAGGTGACTATTTGCGTTTTGCCTTGATATTCCCCGATGATTTCATAAATGCCTGATTCATCCTTGCAGCCAATCGTTACTGAGGGGGCAGCTCTCGATTTTGTCACCAGTTCTACAAAACTATCTTTTTGCATGGTGAGCAAATAAGGGCAGATTTTAAGCAGATTCTCATAGGCGATATGGTCAGGTGTTTTTGCTTTACGAGGGGCTGGCGCGGCGGGTGAGTTCATAAATTACCTTTGTGATAGAGTGGTATCATAGCAGATTTGGGTTAAAAAATCCCTACCTGATTTTGCTTGATAATACCCCGCGCTCTATCCATGACCATGTGAGGGTAAATTTTGCTGTCATCTTGCAGGGTAAATCTTTCATAAAGTGCAGTATTTTTGAGAGGGCTTTGCTCGTCATAAAGCAACCGCCTAACCCCGTCAGAATCTCGCAGGAAGATGTCAAATCGCGTTCCATAGTAGTCTTTATGACGAAATCGCAGATTGTCCTTCCCGATGGACAGGAGGAGCGATTTCATCGCATGATAAAAATCTTTGCCTTTGTAGTCTATACTTATAAAAACAGGGTAGTTTTCAGGAGGGAACTTGTTTTTTTCTTCTTGGGTGTCAAATTGGTTTGCACCAATGTAAAAGCTGATTTCTTCAGGTAAATTAGTCTTTTTTTCACCCGCATATTGCCCAATATCTGACACCATCAAACACCCCCCAAACCTCAATTTGTCATCAAATTTTAACACAAAATCATGATGATTGTGTTAAAATTTATCTATGACCAGCAATGACAACACCGCCGCACAAATGCTTTTATTTCCGCACCAACTGGCAGAGCCTGAAAGTTTTGCGGATTGTGACGATATTGGAGTGTTGTATTTTCAGCTTAGGCTTTGGGCAATTAAAGCCATTACAGCGGTTAAATCGGGAAAATCCCCGTTTACGGAGGATTTTCTAAAATCGTTGAACGATACAAACGACCTGTTTCGTGAGTGGGGAAAACCTCAATTAGAATTTTCATTTGAGAATTAAAGATTTTGTACTTTTGTTGAGAAATCAAAAATCTCTCAATCATTGGATAAATCAGTGAACTTGTGCCACCCTCGTCAATCCAAATTGTGCCACGTCCGTCAGTCCAAATTGTGCCACGCAACACCCACCTAAATAGGGCGAAAATGTCTATGATAACAATCAATAGATTTCAGTCTCTACTTT